>JANYGE010000240.1 GCA_025362535.1 Hyphomicrobiales bacterium | reverse complement strand
GGCTTGACCACCAAGCGCTCATATTGCAGATCATAAATTCGGTCTGGAAAGCACGCAAGCCAATGCGCCATGATCGATTCCTTGGCAAGATAAGCTTCTACGTATGTGGCTTGATCATAAGAGTAGGCGTGACTTTCATTCATATTATTTTGGAATGCAGAAATGAACGAATCGGCAGGGTGTCGCTGGACATGGATGAATTTTGCGTTTGGGAAGTAGAGTGCGGAAAGACCCATCGTTGCATAGTGCGTCGGCATTTTATCGATCACATATTTGGGCGTTGGGCCTGCCAATTTCTCGAGAAGATTCAGTACCTCTTCGGCCCTCGACCATAATTCATTATTTTTTGCATTTTGAACGATGTTCGCAATGTGGTTTCCATTTGAATATGCCGATCTGAATCCCACCTCCAAATTGTCCATGCGGCCCAATTCTCCTGCACCAAAACAATTCGGGTGCGCTCCCAGCACCTGTTCGATAAGTGTTGTGCCAGAGCGTGGCATGCCGATAACGAAGATCGGTTTGCTGGAGGAGTGACCATAGGGCCGGGCATCGTCCAGTAATAACTTAGAGTAGAACTGTTTCATGCCATTGATCCGCTCAAAACCAAAATGGCTGGCACGCTTTTTAGATTTATAGCTGCGTGATTTAGACCAAAATCCATATGCTTCATCATATTGACCAGCATTTTCATGCATAGTGCCGAGTACAAGGAGGAGCTCAGCTTTGTCATCTTGGCTAAGTTTATGGTTGGAAAGTTTTACTTCAACTTGTTTTGCCATGTCACTGTCGGGCAAGTAGCGCGAAAGACTACAGCGACGGGAAAGGGCCGTCACGGCGAAGTCTTGGTTTTCACCAAACATCTGATAGTATCTGTCAGCTTCTTCCGTCTTTGATAGCGAGCGCAAACAATTGGCATAGTTAAAGTACAATAATTGCATGTCTATGGGCGAAGCTTTTAACGTCAATGCAATCTGATAGTGCTCAATAGCATCTTGACCCCTGCCGACATCAGCAAAAGAATCAGCCAGCGCCCAGCGCAACCGAAAATGGTCTGGTGCTTTTTGCACCGCACCCATGAGCAGTGGCGCAGCATGCTCATAAAGCTTCAGATTCAAGTATAGTCGGCCTACTGCCAAAGCATAATCTACATTCTCAGGTTTTGCTTTAAGAGCTGTAGCCGCATGTGAAAGTGCGCGACCCCATTCAGCATTTTTGCCGTAAGCCCGAGCGATACAATATTGCACATGTGGTTCCTTTGGAAACTCACGTAAAAGCTCAACAGCCGTATTTATGGTTTTTTGGGCATCGGCGAGCTTAAAGTCGTTTTCGAACTGCTCAAGAAATTTTGCAAAGCGAGGGTCAAATGAACCTGTGATTGAACTAGACATCGGAATACTCAAAATCTGCAGCTTTGAGGTCTGCAAAGAGTGGCTCCAAATTCTTCTCGTATTTTTTCCAACGATAGACAGACGATGTGTAAATGGGATTGCGCACTTGATCGCGGCTAAAGGTTTTCACAGTACGATCCCGTTCAAAAAACGACATGCAGGCAGAATCCCATGGCAAGCCAATGAAATCTAGCATTTCGCGCACTGTTTCTTCTGGTTTGGTCACCAGTTTTTCATATTTTAAGTCGAAGATTCTTTCCGGAAAAATGCTTTTCCAATGTGCCATGAGATTTTGTTTGGCCAGATAAGTTTCAGCGTAGAGCAATTGGTCAAATGAATATTCATGGAACTGTTTCATATTGTTTTGAAACGAGGAAATGAATGAATCCGCTGGGTGCCTTTGGCAATGAATATATTTTGCATTTGGAAAACACAGATGGATATAGCCCATGGCCAAATATTGTGTTGGTAGTTTATCGACAACAAAACGCGGAGAAGTCCCAGCTAGAATTTCCAGCAGGTTTAGCGTTTCATTCGCACGTGCTTTTAGTTCTCCTGCCTTGGCGTTTTGAAGCAGTTTTTCAATATAGTCTGGATCAGTATAGTCTTTGGTAAAGGATGGCACCAACTTTTGCATGCGCCCAAGCTCTCCAACACCATATGCTTCCGGATGGCTGGAGATGATTTGTTCGGTTAAGGTGGTGCCGGAGCGGGGCATGCCCACCACAAAAACCGGGCGCTCTGACGTGTGGCCATATTTTGCCGCCTGCTGCAACAAAGAAGCAGAATAGAATTTTTTGATTTTCTCGACGGTCTCAATACCAATAGTTTCTTTCGCAGTAATGGTCTTGAGCGCGCGCGATTTTGACCAATATTCAAACGCTTCATCGTGCCTTCCAGCATTGTCATACATATTACCGAGTGACAATAAGATATCAGAGCGCTGCTCTTTTTCGAGGCATTGGTCATTTAACATTTTGTGTAACTGTTGGGCAATGTCGCTGTCCGCCAAATGGCGTTCAATTTGGCTCTTTCTGATCAGGCCCGATATTGCATGTCCAGGCAGGTTTTCGAGCTCACTATAAAGCTCTAATGCTCTTTCATTGGCGTTGGATGCAGCCATGCACTTGGCATAATCCTGCAAGAGTTGCGCACGTTTTTCTGGTTCCAGACCCAGCGATAAGGCGAGCTTATAATATTTTTCTGCCTCTTTGCCGTTTCCCAAAGCAAAGTGAAAATCTGCCATGGCCCACTGCATAAGCACATCATTTGGAAGTTTGTCTACTGCGTCTCGAAGCAGCGGTGCAGCATATTCATAGAGCGCGAAGTCAAGATAAAGACGCCCGAGGAGAAAAATATAGCGCGCATTGTTTGGGGATAATTTGTTGGCAAGCTCGGCGTGGTCAAGGGCAATCTGGCTTTTCCCTTGACGCACCAAAGCACGAGCTAAATTATAATTGGAGTCCGGATCATTGGGATAACGCGCATGAAACAGAGATGCGAATTTAATCGCCTGGTCTTTCGAGCTATTTTCAACGTGATGATAGGTTTGCTTGCGCAGCTTCGCATAGACTGGGTCCATCGCTAT
>JANYGE010000207.1 GCA_025362535.1 Hyphomicrobiales bacterium | reverse complement strand
CACGCAGGTAGCACCAACCTACAACAATGCCAACTGCTCGCCAGCAACAGGGGGCCGCTTAAATAACTCCGTCGTTAGCTTGGCGCGTTTCGCATTCAAGCCCAATCTCTGTGCTGCCAATTGAAACCTGCGCCCAATCGTCCATGCGTAGGGTCCGGAACCAGCCATGCGCGTTCCAAAATTTGGATCATTCTCCTTGCCGCCCCGCACTGATTTTATAAGCGACATCACCTTATTGGCCCGATCTGGAAATTCTTTCACCAGCCAATCCTTGAAAATGTCTTTCACCTCATGGGGCAGGCGCAACATGGTGTAGCCGGCTTCACGTGCCCCAGCCGCGTAAGCCGCCTTCAAAATCGCTTCGATCTCATGATCATTCAGCCCCGGAATAATCGGCCCCATCATGACCACGGTGGGAATGCCAGCCGCCGCTAAAGCCTCAATTGCCGCCAAGCGTTTGGCGGGCGTAGAAGCACGCGGCTCCATCGCACGCGCCAATTTTGGATCAAGCGTAGTGATCGAAATTGCCACCTTCACCAAACCCAAAGCGGCTAGCGGTTTTAAGAGATCAATATCGCGCACCACTGAAGCCGATTTGGTGACAATGCCAAACGGATGTTTGAATTCGCTCAACACCTCAATCACCGAGCGGGTTATTCTATAAGTGCGCTCAATTGGCTGATAAGGGTCCGTGTTAGCCCCCAGCGCAATGGTTTTGGGCACATAGGTGGTCGCGGTTAATTCCCCCCGAAGAAGAGCCGCCGCGTTCGGCTTTATGAAAAGCTTCGATTCAAAATCAAGGCCTGGCGAAAGCCCATGTAAGAATGCGCAGGCCGCGCATAACAATAAACACAGCCATGCTCGCAGCCTCGATAAGGATTGATCGAACGATCAAACGAAATATCAGGGGATTGATTGCGCGTAATAATGGTTTTTGGTGTTTCAGTGAAAATCTCAGTTTTCAAGCGTGGAATTTCAGCCAGCGAATCCCAACCATCATCCACCAATTCTTCATGCAGCGATTCAAACCGCCCGGATGGGTTAATCTTCGCTCCACGCCCACGATCAAGCTGCGGTAAAGACGTGTAGCGACCAGCCCCTAACAAGCCTGTGTCGAGCCCCGATGAAGGGCGCATGTTGATGAGTGAAACCATACGCAGAATATGGAACGAAACTCAGAACAAATCAAGAACAATGTTGCGAAGCACTAATTTTAAATGCATGTCAGGCTATGGCAATTTCAAAAAAACTATTTCTATCGGTGTTGGCTCCAGTGTGCTGGGGCAGCAGTTTCACTCTGGCAAAATCGACAGTGGCCCATTTCCCGCCGCTTTTCATGATGTTGATGGTTTATGCTGGGATCGCCATGATCATGCTGTTGACGGTTCGGGAGGCTTTCAAAACACCCTGGCCACAACTGCTTCTGATTTCTGCGCTATGCGTGACAATTCAGGGCGCTTTATTGTTTATGGCGATTGGTGACGTGGAAGCCACCACTGCGAATTTGGTGCTGCAAACGCAAGTTCCTGCTGCCGTTGTCATGGGCTGGCTCATTGCAAAAGAGGATTTAAATTTTCAAAAAGTCTTAGGAACTGCTGTTGCCATTCTGGGTGTTGCCATTGTGATTGGCCTTCCTGAAAAGCGCCCACCCTTCGTTCCCGTTGCCATGATTATCGTCAGCGGGTTTGTCTGGGCAGCGGGTCAGGTTTTGGCCCGCAAGCTCAGCAAAGACTCTGGCATCATGCTGCTCAAATCCAATGCACTTTTTGGCGTGCCACAGCTGGTGCTAGCAACCTTGGTGATGGAAACTGGTCAATGGCAATCCATTGTAACAGCCACACCGCTTGATTGGGTTCTTTTGGCCTTTGTTGGCGGAGTTGGTTTTTATGTGGCCTATATCTGCTGGTTTTCACTTTTGAAAATCGCCCGCGTTGATGAGGCCGCACCCTATATTTTATTGATGACGCCTGTTGGCATTGTCACAGCGTTTTTATTTTTGCATGAGCGCATGTCATTTGCCCAAATCATCGGTGCGATTGTTTTGATGTTTGGCCTAGCCATCGTCGAAGGTCTGATCAAAGTCAGGCGCTCACTTGCGGCGTAAATGCTCATCCAAGCG
>JANYGE010000205.1 GCA_025362535.1 Hyphomicrobiales bacterium | reverse complement strand
TGCCTCGGTGCGCGATCTCGCCGGACGCCGCGTCACCACAGCAATCCCTGCCCTTGCCGCCAGCTTCATTACGATCTTGATGGTGATGGGTGGAGCTGCACTGGTTGGCCTTTTCAGCGAAACCTGGCTTATGCCAAATTCACGGCATCTCATTCTCATGGCCGGAGCGGGCTTCTTCATGATGCTGGGCCATATGTTCACATTTCTGGCTTACCGCAATGCCTCCGCACAAGCTGTCGCCCCCTTCTATTATGCCTTTATGGTCTGGGCGGTAGTGCTGGGTTATGTGCTGTTTGGCGATATTCCAAACACCCTCTCGATGACGGGTATGGTGCTGATTTTGACCAGTGGTTTGGGCATAGTCTATCTCGAACGTCACCTCAGTAAAAACCGTGCACAGTCTCTATCCGAGGCTTGAATTTACGCTGGCAAACCGCCATTGTCTTTGTCCTATCAAGTTTATGGGATGAGTTTTGACGATGCGTGTGACTATTGAAAGATCGGGCTTTTTGAAAGCCTTGAACCATGTGCAAAGCGTGGTGGAACGCCGCAACACAATTCCAATTCTCTCCAATGTTCTGGTGCAAGCCGCAGGCGGCATTGTGAAACTCACCGCCACTGATTTGGATATTGAAATTGTGGAATCCGTGGCCGCTGATGTCGCCCGCGAGGGGGCAGCCACCGTGCCGGCCCATATGCTCTATGACATTGTGCGCAAGCTTCCTGATGGCGCGCAATTGGAATTGGAACAAGGCCCGGATTCAGGCCGTATCACCATTCATGCCGGGCGCTCGCGCTTTGCATTGCAGGCCCTGCCACCAGAGGATTTTCCTGATCTCTCCAGCGGTGAATTCGGCAACACATTTTCGCTTGCCACATCCGAACTCAAATTTCTGATTGAGCGCACCCGCTTTGCCATTTCAACCGAAGAAACCCGTTATTATTTGAACGGTATCTATCTGCATGAAGTGCAGGCTGGTGGATTGCTGCGTGCTGTGGCCACGGACGGCCACCGCCTGGCCCAAGCCCAAATGAGTTTGCCCGCAGGTGCCGCAGGCATGCCTGGCATCATTGTGCCGCGTAAAACTGTTTTGGAAATTGTGAAGCTGATGGAAGGCGAAGATGGCGAAGTGGAAATTTCGCTATCCTCTGCCAAAATCCGCTTCAGTGTTGGAAAACTTATTCTCACCTCCAAATTGATTGACGGCACTTTCCCCGATTATGAGCGCGTGATCCCGCGCAACAATGATAAGATTTTGGAAGCCGACACCAAGACATTCTCCGAAGCAGTGGACCGTGTGTCGACCATCAGCTTCGAAAAGAGCCGTGCTGTAAAACTGAATATCTCGTCCGGCAAATTGACGCTGACCGTGAACAATCCCGATTCAGGCTCCGCCGAAGAAGAACTGGCCGTGACTTATGACCGTGACCAAATCGAAATCGGTTTCAATTCGCGCTATCTGCTCGATGTGGCAGGCCAAATCAAAGCCTCGACCATGCGTTTTGAATTGGCCGATTCAGGCTCGCCAACGGTGATCCGCGATCCCGATGATGCGCATTCGCTTTATGTGCTGATGCCGATGCGGGTTTAACTTCTAAGCGCTCTCATCCCGGCGAAAGTCGGGACCCAGACTTGGCCACGGGTTCAAAAATTGAAGTATGATACGCGTGATTCTGAGTCCCGACTTTCGTCGGGATGACGGAGATCTTTAAACTAAAGGCCACAGATAATTTCCACCTTCGCCATCACCCGTCTCACCCTAACAGACTTCCGCAACTATCCATCCTTGCGGATCATACCCTCATGCCCGCTCATCGCCCTCACTGGGCAAAATGGGGCGGGCAAAACCAATGTGCTTGAGGCCGTGTCCCTGCTCGTACCTGGCCGTGGACTTCGCGGTTCGGCTTTCAATGTCGTTGCCAGATTGGGTGGTTCAACCTCTTGGGCGGTGGCTGCTGATATTGAGGTTCCTGAAGGCGAATTTAAAATTGGCACCGGTTACGAAGGTGACCCGCTCTCTGAAGATGGTGGCACATCAGGCCGCAATGCGATGATTGATGGCGTGGTGCAGCGCAGCCCGGGGGCCCTTACAAACTATCTCAAAATGCTCTGGCTCACCCCTGCCATGGACCGCCTCTTCGCTGGGCCTGCATCAGATCGAAGGCGATTTTTTGATCGGCTGGTGATCAGCTTCGACACCCACCATGGCGCGCGTGTTTCGGCTTTCGAAAAACTCATGCGTGAACGCAATTTTCTGCTGCAAGACCCACGCTGCGATTATGCCTGGCTCACCTCAATTGAGGTTCAAATGGCAGAGCAAGCCATTGCCATTTCCGCCTCACGCAATGGGGCCGCCACAGTTCTGGCTAAACACTTCGCAGGCCATGCCGATACCAGCCCATTTCCATGGGGAATTCTGCAGCTTACCGGCGAAATTGAAGCTTTGATGACAGCAAAACCAGCCGTGCAAGCTGAAGCTGAATATGCTATGATTCTCAAGGAGCAGCGCGGTCTGGACCGCGCCCAGGGACGCACACTGAAAGGCCCGCACCGCACTGATTTTTCAGTGCTGCATGGGCCTAAATCTCAAAGTGCCGAACTGTGCTCTACGGGGGAACAAAAGGCCTTGTTGATCGGTCTTATACTGGCGCAAGCCCGAGCTGTGAAAGAGTTGGTGGGGGCTGCACCAGTGTTGCTGCTTGATGAAGTGGCCGCACATTTGGATGTGCACCGCAGACGCGGTTTGTTTGAGGCGCTGACAGCACTTGGCGTTCAAGCCTGGATGACAGGCACGGACGCAGAATTATTTTCCGAGGCAGGCTCTGCTTCGGTTTTATACAATGTTGAACACGGCACGATTTTGGAAGTGAAGAACGAATGACCGACGAAGAACAAGCCATTGAACAAATCGCCAGCGATAAACGCGCCGAAGCGATTGCCAATTATGGTGCCGACTCGATTAAAGTTCTCAAAGGTCTTGATGCCGTGCGTAAACGCCCCGGCATGTATATTGGCGATACGGATGATGGCTCAGGCTTGCATCACATGGTCTATGAAGTGGTTGATAATGCCATCGACGAAGCGCTTGCGGGCCATGCAACCCATGTGACCGTCACCCTGAATGCAGATGGCTCAGTCACCGTCACCGATAATGGCCGCGGCATTCCAACCGATATTCACAAAGGCGAAGGTGTCTCTGCAGCCGAAGTGATCATGACCCAGCTTCATGCGGGCGGAAAGTTTGATCAGAATTCCTATAAGGTTTCAGGCGGCTTGCACGGCGTTGGCGTTTCAGTGGTGAATGCGCTCTCGGTTTCGTTGAAGCTCACTATTCACCGCAATGGCAAGACTCATTTTATGAGCTTCACCCATGGCGATGCTGATGGGCCGCTGAAGGAAATTGGCGATGCAGAAGGCAAGCGCGGCACCGAAGTCACCTTCCTGCCCTCAACTGAAACTTTCACCAAAACTGAATTTGATTTTGCCACCCTTGAACATCGTTTGCGTGAGCTGGCATTTCTAAACTCTGGCGTGCGCATTGTTCTCACTGATAAGCGCGGTGTGGAACCCAATATATTGGAGCTCTATTACGAAGGCGGCATCGTGGCTTTCGTGCGCTATTTAGATCGCAGCAAGCAGGGCCTGATCAAGGCCCCTATTATGATCTCCGGCGAGAAAGACGGGATCAGCATGGAATGCGCCCTGTGGTGGAATGACAGCTATAATGAAAGCGTATTCCCTTTCACCAACAACATTCCACAACGCGATGGTGGCACGCATTTGGCAGGCTTCCGTGGCGGCCTCACCCGCATTATCAACGCCTATGCTGTTGAGAGTGGTGTTGCTAAAAAAGAAAAAGTGGCGATCACCGGCGATGACGCGCGGGAAGGTTTAACCTGCGTGCTCTCGGTGAAAGTGCCGGACCCAAAATTCTCATCACAAACCAAAGATAAATTGGTGTCCTCCGAAGTGCGGCCCGTGGTTGAAAACTTGATCAATGAACAATTGGGTGCCTGGTTTGAAGAACACCCGGCTGACGCCAAAACCATCGTTGGCAAAGTGGTGGAAGCCGCAGCAGCACGGGAAGCCGCGCGCAAAGCCCGGGAACTTACACGGCGCAAGGGTGCGCTTGATATGTCATCCCTGCCCGGAAAATTGGCCGATTGCCAAGAGCGCGACCCGGCACTCTGTGAACTCTTCATCGTAGAAGGCGATTCCGCTGGCGGCTCCGCTAAGCAAGCACGCAACCGTGAGAACCAAGCCGTGCTGCCTTTGCGCGGCAAAATTCTCAACGTGGAACGCGCCCGCTTCGACAAGATGTTAGGCTCCGAACAAATCGGCACTTTGATCACTTGTTTAGGCACTGGCATTGGCCGTGATGAAAATGGCGATGGTTTCAATGTTGAAAAACTGCGCTACCATAAAATCATTATCATGACCGACGCCGACGTCGATGGCGCTCATATCCGAACGCTGTTGCTCACATTCTTCTATCGCCAAATGCGCGAAGTGGTGGAGCGCGGACACTTGTATATTGCCCAGCCACCGCTTTACAAAATCAAGCGCGGCAATTCTGAGCAATATATCAAAGACAATAAGGGCCTCGATATCAATCTTGTCGAAGTGGGTCTTGAAGGCGCAACATTGATTTTGGCTGATGGCAGTGAACGCGCCGGACCTGATTTGCGCATGATTGTTGATGAAGCCCTTGCGGTGCGCACGATGATCGAAAGCCTGCATTCACGCTATCCAACCCATATTGTTGAGCAAGTGGCGATTGCCGGTTCGCTTAACCCTGAAGTGATTGGGACAGCGGAAAATGCCGAAGGGGCAGCGGCCTATATCGCCAAACGCCTTGACGCGATTTCCGAAGAAACCGAGCGCAATTGGCAGGGCTCTGCCGCAGCAGATGGCGGCCTGATCTTTAACCGCGAGCTGCGCGGTGTGAAGGAAAGCTGGCACATTGATGGCAAGCTGATCGCCTCGCAAGATGCGCTGCGCTTGGATAAGAAAACCCCGCATTTGCAGGAAATCTATGCCCGCACCGCCAAGCTGCGCCGCAAAGATTCCGAAGTGCAAATCCATGGCCCACTTTCATTGCTGGAAAATATCTTCGCATCAGGCCGCAAGGGTGTCACCATGCAGCGCTACAAAGGCCTTGGCGAAATGAACGTCGATCAACTCTGGGAAACCACACTTGATCCAAATGCCCGCACCCTGCTGCGCGTAAAAGTGGCTGAGATGGATGATGCCGATGATCTGTTCACCAAACTCATGGGCGATGTGGTGGAACCACGCCGCGATTTCATCCGCGAGAATGCCCTGAATGTTGCTAATTTGGATGTGTGATTTAAAAAATCCCTTGGCCGTCATTCCCACGCAGGTGGGAATCTAACTTCATCGCATACGAACTTACAGAAAGTTGGACCCCCGCCCGCGCGGGGGTGACGATATTGATTGTTAGGGCGCACTTAGAAGTTTTTTAATTGCTGTAACAGCCCTAGCCATATCCTGCTGCGGATCAAAAATTGTAAGCGATTTTTGGTCTCCACCAAACCAGTTCACATATCGCTTCGCAATCAAGCGCTCCACCAATAACCAGCGGTCAGTCGCGGGTTCAATGAGGCCTGATCGGAAAATAAAACTTTGTGGCCAACGCAGAAACAGCCATTCCCCGGCACTTTGGAGAGCTGAAAATTGGCGCGGCAGTTTATAAACCTGCACCGGCTTTCCCACCGCCAAGCCATCGGCCAACATCGAAACACTGTCGCTGGTGACAATAACCTCACGCGCTTGCGCCAGACACTGTTGATAGGGATTTTCACGGTCCTTCGACCAGATAAAAACCTGATGTGGGGCGGCAAGTGCCTTGGAAAAAACCGAGGACACGGCAGCATCGGTGCGGGGGCTTGTTACCACATTTAAAATGGCATTGCTTTTTGCGGCATAGGATTTGATATCCCCTGCCATCTTCTGAGCAACCACCTCGTTCAAAACTTCCGGCGGGCTACTGGCCCCGATCAACACGGTGATGATGTTTGATTTGTTTGTTGAAGCTTTGGACACCGCTGTTGTGACAGGCAACAGCAATTCCACACCATGTGGCAGTTTCGGCAAACGATACTGCGCCGTGGTCAAAACCAAATCAAATTTCCGCACATCGCCTGAAGGCCGCGCTAGGCTGATGATTTTAATTTTGCCGCCAGAGTTTTTTTTGAGACGCCGCGCGATCACACTGGTGAGAGCCTCAGCACACAAAACCACATCGGGCCACGGCCCCTCGAGGCGGTCAGAACCCGAAGCCAAGCGCGCCAGTGGCGCATAATGTGGTTTGTGAAATTGCAGCTTCTTCACCACAAAGGGTTGGCCCAAAGCTCTTGCCAGATCTTGCATTTGATTAAGATCGCCAATGCGCCTGTGCCACAAAAGCCAGATCATTTTGCGGAATTATACTGATCAGAAATGGCACGAAAACTGGCAACCAACTTGGCCAAAATCGCATCCCAGTTAAATGCCAGCGCCCGCTCCCGCGCCGCCTTTGACATTGCCTGCCGCAAAGCCCGATCTTCGATGAGACGCGTTAAGTGGTGATCAAAACCCATTTCATCGCGGGCATTTTGCACAAAGCCATTTTTCCCATCTTCAACAATAGACCTACTGCCTGTCGCATCTGCAACAAGTGCGGGAAGGCCGGAAGCCATGGCTTCCAAAGTGACATTGCCAAATGTTTCGCTTTCAGACGCAAAAAAGAAAATATCCGATGAGGCATAAGCAACAGCCAAATCTTCGCCCTGCATGAAGCCTGCAAAAACAGCATCGGGGATTGCTAAGCGAAGATTTTTTTGTTCAGGCCCAAGCCCCACGATAAGTGGGCGAAACTTGACACCATGCTCACGCAGTCTTTGAAAGCAGCGCGCCATCAAATCAGTATTTTTTTCTTTCACCAAGCGGCTGACAAAACTGACGACAACATCATCATCGGCAATCCCGTTCTTGCGCCGCCATTCAAGTGAGCGCCGCTTGGGTGAAAACAATTCGCTATCAACGCCGCGCCCAAACACCTCCATATGTTCGGCAATGCCATCAGCCCGCAACGCATCCACCATTGATTGCGACGGCGGGTAAACCATTTTACAGCGCGCATAGAAGTTTCGAAAATAATTGCGCGCGAATTTTTCTAAAAACCCAAAGCCATAGAATTTCAGATAGGTATCATAGCGCGTGTGAAACGTTGCAACCACCGGAAGCTTCCACGCCTCCGCCTGCTGCAAAGCCTGATAGCCCAAGCGATCCGGCACCGCGATGTGAATGAGCGTGGGAGCAAATTCAAGAAGCCTCGCCCGCGCTGCTTTTGGCAGCCCCAAGGCAATGCGATATTCAGACCGAAATGGAATTGCCAAAGACGGAACCGAAACCACCTCGCCCACCGACTGAAATGCAGGCTCCGCCGCTGTTGGTGAAAATATCAAAACCGGAATATTATTCTTTTCGAAATAAGCCACCAAACGATTGAGCGTCAGGGCAACCCCATCTTTGATGTAGTTATAGTTGCCGGTGAACAGCGCAATCCGCAGAGGTTTGGCAGCGCCATCACTCACGCGGCCTTAACCTCTTTCAACTTCGGCACCCGTGCCATAACCTCAAGCGCATCGTGGCGCACATAGTTCTTGGCCATGCACTCTCTGATCTTGGCTTCCGTCACCTTGCCTTGATCCAAACATTCCTTGAGCAAGCCAAAGAATAAATTCTCTTGGTTCACATCAGGGTGTTGGCGATACCTCCCGAGGAAGGCATGTTCACCAAACATGACGCGGCGCAGCTTCATAATCTGGCCAATCACCGGCACAAACTCAGTTGGCGTATAGTCAACCCGAAGACCGGTCTTCCAAGGTTGGGTGCGGCGATGCGTGTTATGAATCATGCGGGTTTCTGGCGTGAGCTTGTCAAAATCATTCCACTCATTTTCAAACGTGCCAATGGTTTCACGGTCTTCCATCAAGAGCGACATCCAATTGTGATAGTCCCGCTTGCCTTCAAACAATTCGTTGAAACCTTTTTCAACATCCCAATGCTTTAGCTTGGCGCAATCAAGCAACATGACCGAAGTTGCAAAAGCCCCATTCTTAAATTTTGAACCCCGACACATAATGGCCTTGCCACCCATATCGCGGTTCAGAAGTTCCCACACATCAGCAACTGCGAACACATCAGGATCCACCACCATGGCTTTGCCTTCATAGCCCATAAGCTGTGGTGGCAAAAACCGAGTGATCGTGAAGGACTGCAAATCATCATTTAACCAGAGCCGCTTTGAGCCATGGCGCATATAGGTTTGGCCTTCGCGGGCTTGAAAATAGGGATAATCCTCTTTGTGCATCACGCTCACATCAAACTTATCAGCATAAGCAGAATTGCGCATCATTGAATGCGCTGAGACAATTGCACCGACTTCCTGCTTGGCGTTGGTCTGAATAAAAATATGTGGTTTTTTAGAGGTGACCTTCTGCTTGATAGCCATAATGTATCCATGTTTTGTTGTGGCCCGCCTTTACCATGTGTGCTGAAAATTCCCAACAGGGAATTTGTATATTTGGTCAAACTCCTGTTACAAGGCGCTGAGAACCATGCATAAAAACCGCCCAAAAATATGGCTCCTCGCCAGCCCACACACAGGTGACAACACCCAGCTTATGGCTTTGGCTGAAAATCTGGGCTGGCCCTTCGATGTCAAAAACTTGTCATATAGACCTTCACAGATATTCAGCCGATTTATGCCAAGCTCTCTCAATGGCCTGACAGCACAAGCCCGCGCCGAACTGGCACAGCCCTATCCTGATCTGATTTTAGGCGCAGGCCAACCCACTGAACCAGCAGCGCTGTGGATCAAAAAACATAGCAATAATAAGGTTCGTTTGGTTTATTTGGGCACCCCTTGGGCCAAGCTCGCAAATTTTGATCTGGTGATTACCACGCCGCAATATCAATTGCCGGACGTTGCCAATGTGCTGCACATTGATTTGCCCCTGCACAAGGTTATTCCTGAAAAACTGCGTGCGGCTGCGGCCCATTGGGAACCGAAACTCAAACATTTGCCACGGCCATGGACTGCTGTTCTGGTCGGTGGAGCAAGTGGCCCCTATAGTTTCAATACTGAAGCCGCCAAGCGCCTTGCCCAGCAGGCTCAAACCAAGGATGGATCATTGCTGATCACCACCAGCGCCCGCACCCCAGAGTTGACAGCGATAGCATTGCAAAATGCTATAACCTCTCCGCATTATTTTCATGGCTGGCGCCGCAATGATTCTGAGAATCCTTTCTTTGGATTTCTGGCTCTGGCTGATCAGTTCATCGTTACAGCAGATAGCATCTCGATGCTGTCTGAAGCCTGCGCCACTGGAAAACCGGTGCAGATGTTTGACACTGAATCCGGCTCCTTCGCCATGCGCGATCCAAACCAAAAAATAAATTGGCGCGGGCGTAACCTCAGCGCCACTATTTTCCGCATCGCCATGCGTTTGGCTCCGGCGCGCTGGTCACGCGATTTGCGCATTGTTCACCGACAATTGCTGTCCTCCGGCCAAGCCTCTTGGATGGGAGATGCTGCTCTCACGCAAAATTCCAGAGCACAAGTCACCGCACTCGAAAAAGCAACCTCTCGTATTAAAGCCTTGTTTGAAATATGAGAGCAGCATGAGCTTCAAGAAATCACTCGTCCTGGCCTATGGTAAATCCAAGAAATGGTTTTTAGACCATGCTGAATTCTGGATCTATGATCTGGTCGGCATGCCTATGGCCTTGCGTTGGGCCTTGCAGAAAAATCGCGAACCTAGAAACGCAGTGCAATTTCTGCATGACTATCATGGCCGCAGCTTCTGGCGCTGGCCTTATGGCCCTCTGCGTGCTGCTCTCACTATTTTGATTTGGCCCTTTGCGTTGCTGGTGGCAATTATCATTTTCATCAAATGGAATGGCCGAGAGATTTCAAAGCGCACTGGCATTTCAATTTGGCAGCAGATTCTACGTCAATTCGATATGGCATGGCGCTATTCGATTGCACCTTTTTGGTTTTATATGTTTGAGCTTTACTTGCCTGAACGCGCCAAACTGGCCCCATTTTATTTGCTCGCCCACGAAACCATTGGCCCCGCATTTGAACTTCTGCAACCCCCCGAAAATGCTGATCATATGGCCGATAAAGTGTGGTTTGCCGCCCATATGTTAAAGCATAATGTAAAAGCGGTTCCGGTGTTCCTCTATCTCTCCGAAGGCGAGATTAAGCTTGCCCTTAGCAGCACGACAGAACTTCCAGATTGCGACCTTTTCGTTAAGCCACGCCAAGGCAATGGTGGCCATAATGCCGAGCGTTATGATTTTATGGGCAGCGGTACATACCGCAACAGTGCGGGCATCACATTCGCTCGCGCCGAACTGCTCACTATACTTCTGCAGCAATCTCTAAAAGATGATTTCATCATCCAGCCGCGCCTCGTCAATCATCCCGCACTGGCTGACATCAGCAATGATGCGCTCTCAACCGTGCGTGTTTTTACTATTCGCAATGAACAGGGCGAACCAGAGGTGACCAATACAGCCTTTCGCATGGCCATTGGCTCCAACTCAGTTGTCGATAATTTCCATCAGGGTGGATTGGCCACTGCGGTAGACATGGCCACAGGTAAAATTGGCGAAGCCTCAGATATTGGAATTAAACCCACAATGGGATGGCGCGAAATTCATCCGGTCAGTGGCGTGCGTTTTAAAGACCGCATCTTGCCAGATTGGCCAACCGTTCTTGAATTGGCCCGCGCCGCGCATAGGGCCTTCCCGCAGCGCATTATGGTGGGCTGGGATGTGGCGATGCTAAAAGATGGCCCCATGATTATTGAAGGCAATGGCAGGCCTGATCTTGACATTCATCAGCGCGTTGAAAGAGGCCCCATTGGCGATCAGCGTGTTGCCGAACTTGTAATGTTTAATTTGCGTGAACGTGCTCAACACAAATCAATTTGATCTCTTCTGATTTCAGATCGACTTTAAGCTGCATGCAATAATCAGAATCAGAAGAACCCCCATCACGATAGAAGCGGCAAGACGTGCAAACCCCAAAGCTTGGTTCATTCTGCCGCGAATATTCACCTTGGAGGATTTCAGCCACACCTTTAGAAAACCGCTTCTGGGTTTTGTCATTGAGGGCCGCAATTGATTTTTCCAAGTGTTGCAACGGATCATCACTCAAAACATTTGTGCCCTGTTCAGTGAGTGTCAACGCAACCGAACGCGAATCAGCAAGGCGCGCGCTTTTGTTCACCAAATTTTTTTTGACCAAGGCCAAAACCGTCTGCGAAACCGTGCCTTTGGTCGCCCCGAGATATTTGGCAAGGGCGCCGGGCGAATTGGAAAATCGATTGGCCC
This sequence comes from Hyphomicrobiales bacterium, assembly GCA_025362535.1. Lineage (GTDB taxonomy): Bacteria > Pseudomonadota > Alphaproteobacteria > Rhizobiales > Aestuariivirgaceae > Aestuariivirga. The sequence continues at coordinate 1,431 of JANYGE010000205.1, read as the reverse complement.
GCGCCAAATAGCGTAAAGCCTCCCACTGCACGGGATGCAGCCCGGTGCTGTGGCCAGCCGAGCGGATAAGCCTGGCCAAACGCTCCAATTGGTCACAGGTCATTCCTGCGGCCCCTAAACTGCTCGCGGCTTTTGATTTCTTACCCATCACATCAACTTGCCACGCCTCGCGAGAACTTTGCAATAATTATGCACAAGTGCTTGAAAAGAGAGGTGCAGTCGTATAGTCCAGCCCCACTTGCGCCCCACAATTAGAGTTCCAGCGGGGAAGCAGCCTTCAAATGCGGAAGGATGGCCGAGTGGTTTAAGGCACACGCCTGGAACGCGTGCGTACGTGAAAGCGTACCGAGGGTTCGAATCCCTCTTCTTCCGCCATTTTATTTGTTTAAATTATTAAATTCATTAAATAAAATGGATTTATGATTTCATCAGTCCCACAATCTGCCCCACAGAAGAAAAAGCTTTAGCTAGCGATACTGATTTTTTCCGTGGCTTGTACACTTCTAATACTCGCCAAAAGAAGCCAGAACTCATTCATTTTTTTGCCTTGCGACCCGCTTTCAATCCAGGAATGCGCGTTGCCTTCAGCGGCACAACGAAGAGCTCTGATACCGGAACTTTCAGAACCCGCGTCAACGCTTCCAAAGTCGAAACCGTAACATTCTCCAAGCCACGCTCGACTCTGCCGACATAGGCCCGGTCGATCATAGCTTCCAATGCCAAACGTTCCTGCGAAATATCTTGCGAAACTCTGACCCGCCGTAGATTCCAACCGATCAATTGCTTTGTGTTCATGGCGGCCAACTGGCCATCAAAGGTTATTTTAATACACGGACTGTTGATCCTCTATTTATCTTGTGCCATGACAAGACGGTAAGCCGAAATTGATCATTTTCAGCAAATCAGCACGACAAGGGGACGACACATAATGAATGCCTATTTTAATGCCATGAAAAATTATGGAAATTTCAATGGACGGGCTACCAGATCACAATTCTGGTTCTATTTTCTCAGTCTATTCATATTAGGAATCATAGCCATTATTCTCGATGACAGTTTGGGGCTTCCTGTCACTAGTAAGGATGTTGGAGTTCTCACAGCTATAACGTGGACTGCCCACTTGATCCCTACCTTTGCTATTCAAGCCCGAAGGCTTCACGACATTGATAAGTCAGGTTGGTGGGAGCTGATCAATCTAGTTCCACTTGGCGCAATTGTATTGTTGGTCTTCTATTGCACTTCTTCAACCAAAGGCCCCAACCGGTTTGGACCTGCTTTTGATGGTAGTTCTGCACCTACAGCTCCTCAAGTGCTTCCTAAAGCTGTTAACATGTCATCTTCAGCGGCTGTGGAGCACTTGGAAAAACTTGCATCACTGAAGGCTTCTGGGGCCTTGGATGACGAAGAGTTTCAGAAATTGAAATCTGAAGT
>JANYGE010000226.1 GCA_025362535.1 Hyphomicrobiales bacterium | reverse complement strand
CTCGCACATGGTGATTACCGGAAAGGCTTTGGGGGTCGGTGCGTATGCAGCAGAGCTTGCTGCGCTGATTTCAGAACGCGATGGATTACCCAGAGATTCATCCGTCGATGTGGAAACGCGGCTCATGCATATGCGAGGTTCGGCGCGTGAGCGCATGAAACAGGTAACACGGCAAATCCAAGACAGTGCTGGCATCAAGGATGACACGGCTGATGTTTCGCATGGTGTTTTATTGGCTCTCGCCTATCCAGACCGCATTGCCCAAAAGCGCGGAAGCCTTGGTCGTTTTCGTATGGCGAGTGGCGCTGGCGCAATCGTACCGCCGCATGATCTTTTGGCAAAAGAAGATTATATTGCTGTAGGCCTGCTTGATGGAAGCCAAGTGGATGCCAAAGTGCATTTGGCCGCCCAGCTTTCGCGCACCGAGATTGTAACCCATTTCAAACATCTCATTGTTGAAACCTCTGGCGTGTCTTGGGATGCAAAGTCCAGCAGCGTGAGTGCAGCACGCGTTGTAAAAGTGGGTGCGTTGATTTTAGAAGAGCGCCCCCTCGCAACGCCCGAACCTGAAGCGGTGCAAATGGCCATGACCCAAGGTGTTGCCGCCATGGGGTTAAACTCATTGCCGTGGAATGATACTTCAAATATGTTCCGCGCACGGATTATTTTTTTACGCCGGGTGATGCCTGAGCTTGGCTGGCCCGATTTTTCCGATGCATATTTACTCTCCGCCGTGGGAGACTGGTTGCAGCCTTATCTCGCGGGGATGAGCCGGAAAGCCCATTTATCAAGCTTGGATATGGTGGCGATTTTGCGCGGAATGGTGGATCATGCTTTGCTCTCTAAAATTGAAAAACTGGCCCCAGCGCGCATGGAGGTGCCGGGTGGTGGGCAATATAAAATTGATTACGCTGTTGATGGTGATCCCGTTCTCAGCGTGCGTTTGCAGGAAATGTTTGGCATGACGTCAGCGCCACAAATTGCTGAGGGACGCGCACGTTTGAAAATTGAATTGCTCTCGCCCGGTGGCAAGCCTGTGGCGGTTACGCAATCTATGGAAACATTTTGGGTGAATGCTTATCCAGATGTGCGCAAGGATATGCGCGGGCGCTACCCTAAACATTCATGGCCGGAAGATCCATTGACAGCCGTTGCTTTGGCACCCAGACAAAGAAAGTGAACTTAACAGGCAACCACGTTGACCGCTAAACCGCCCTGTGAGGTTTCTTTGTAGCGCTCGCTCATATCCATGCCGGTCTGGCGCATGGTTTCCACGCAGGAGTCAAGATGCACAAGATGCGTGCCATCTCCACGCAACGCGAGCGATGCGGCAGTTACGGCTTTGACTGCGCCAAAGGCATTGCGCTCAATGCAGGGCACTTGCACAAGGCCACCAACGGGATCGCAGGTCATACCTAGATGATGTTCCAGAGCAATTTCCGCGGCGTTCTCAACTTGCTCATTGGTTCCACCCAATGCAGCGCATAATCCGGCTGCGGCCATGGCAGAAGCGGAGCCCACTTCGCCTTGGCAGCCCACTTCAGCACCAGAAATTGAAGCATTGTGTTTGATGATGCCGCCAATGGCGGCAGCGGCGAGCAGAAACAATCGAATGCCAGCTTGATCAGCTCCAATACAATGATCGAGATAATAGCGGATGACAGCAGGCACCACACCTGCTGCGCCATTGGTGGGGGCGGTTACGACTTTGCCACCACCCGCATTTTCTTCATTCACAGCCATGCCATAAACTGAAAGATAATCCATGATTTGATGGGGCTGAATGGAGTTCTCACCTTGTTCAGCCTTGAGCTTGGCAAAAATTTCGGCAGCGCGGCGTTTCACTTTGAGACCACCCGGCAAAATACCTTGCGCTTTCAAGCCCCGGTTCATGCAAGCATTCATGGCAGCCCAAATGCGATCAAGCCCCGCATCAAGCTCAGCATTTGAGATTGACGTGGTTTCGTTCACGCGTTTCAGTGCTGCGATTGTGAGCCCTGCGTTTTTGCCCATCTCCAACATTTGGGCTGCGTTGCTGAAAGGGTATTGCACATTCAATACGGGTGTTGGGCCAACCTGGTCAGCACTTCGTTCTTTTTCGGTCTGAACAAAGCCTCCACCTATTGAAAAATAAGTCTCAACAAGGAGTTCCTGTTCCTGCGCATCAAGTAACCGAAACACCAAGCCATTGGCATGGCCTTTGAGCGCTGGACCATAATCAAAAATCACATCGCGCGTAGCGTCGAAGGCGATGGTGTTGCCAAAAGGAAGGGTGATCTGCTTCATAGTGGCCAAAATTGACTCGACCTTATCAGGGTCAATATCTTGTGGGTTTTCGCCAGCGAGGCCCAGCACCACGGCGCGGTCACTGCCATGACCCTTTCCCGTAAAGGCCAAAGAACCGTGAAGTGTTGCCGTCAGACGCGCCGCATTGAGAAAGGGAGGCGTCAGTTGCAAAAACCGATGCGCTGCCACCATCGGCCCCATAGTGTGGGACGATGAAGGGCCAATGCCAATTTTGAAAAGATCAAAAACCGAGAGGAACATGGCTCGACCATAAACTGAATCTTGCCAAAGCAAAATCTTTTCCATCAGTAAATTTTAAAAAAGCGTCTTGGTAGCCTCTGATAAGACCTGCTATCGACAAGGTTATGCTTGCCCTTTCACTCGGATTATTCGCTGCACTCTGTTGGTCGCTCCATGATTTGGTGGCACGCGCCTTGGCGGCTGCGATTGGGCCATACAGAATGGCAATGGCCACAATGCTGGTGGGTTCGGCCTTGCTCAGCACCGTTGTTTTATGGACCAGCGATATTGCCCACGCTTCACAGTCCACGCTCATGCTGGTTGGCCTTCTTGGCGTGGTTTATGGCATTGCGGTCAGCAGTCTCTTCGTGGCCTTCAGCTTGGCTCCGGTTTCTATCGTGGGGCCGTTCACGGCGGGTTATCCTGCACTTGTTGTGGTCTGGGGAGTTTACAACGGAACCCTGCCAACGCTTTTGCAAGTCACAGCCATCATCACGATTTT
>JANYGE010000158.1 GCA_025362535.1 Hyphomicrobiales bacterium | reverse complement strand
TTTCAAACCTTTGCTAGCAATCAAACAGCAGCAGAGGCAGGCTCACTGGCTGGCATGATTGAAACTGGCCGCGCTTATTTGGCGGGTGCGGGCATTGAGCAAAATACCGAAGCTGGCATTGCGTGGCTGGAAAAAGCAGCTAATAAACAAAGCCCCTTTGCGGCCGCACAGCTCTATTTCTACTATTTCATACAAGACCCAACCATGCACAATCAAAAGGCGCGATTCTGGCTGGATAAAGCCATTGAGTTTGGCCACTCGCCATCACTCATCCGCAAAGCGGTTTTACTTGAGGTAGAGGATCCTGTGGCCAATGCCGTGCAAGTACAAGCCCTGCTGGATCAATCCATTGCCGACGGACACAATTTGAGCAGCCGCTATAAAGCCAAAATCGCTAAGGACAAATTGAAGAAATGACGAAAGGCGCATCTATTGATTTGGTGAATGGCGGCATGGCAATGGCTAAGATATGTATTTTTTCTTGTATTTTGGGCTGTTTTTTTCTAACTTCTAGTGCGCGAGCCGATGTGGCAAAGTATTCATGCCCTGATCTTCCAGCGAAGGCCGTTGCCTCTGATTTTTCGCAACCCGTGTACCAGGGAAAAGACGGTTGGTTCTTTCGCCAAAGTGATCTGACCCATCAGTTCGCCCTGACAGATTCCAATGCTGAAATGCTTAAAAGAATGAATTCTGCTTTGAGATTGCAAGGTACAAAGTTCTTTATGTTGCCGGTTCCAACGCGCGGAATAATGGCCAACAAATTCGCGCAAGACGACGGAATTTTTGAAAATAAATATATATTTGAAGAGGCCTTCGCCGAGCAACAATTCAAAGACATAATCGCAATGTTGGAGAGCTACCACATAGGCGTGGTAGATATATTAGGCTATTTGGAAAAACATCCTGACGATGATAGATCTCAATATTTTTTTGCACGTGATATTCACTGGTCAACCACTGGTGCTGCATGGTCAGCGCCAGCTGCTGCATTAGAAATAAAGAACAATATTACTCTGAATACGGAGGAGATAAAGAATTACCAAACAAAAAAAAATGGACTACAGAAGTCCGTCAACTCTCCAACTAATTTGATTTTAAATCAGATATGTGCAGATCGATTGCCAAGCGAAATCATTGACACATTTGAGACCAAAGACAATTCTCAATCTCTTGACGCATTTCTCGATGATAATGCGCAACAAAATGCACCCGTTCATCTAATTGGCACCAGTTTTAGTGTTGAAAGTTTTGCATTTCACTTTGCAGGTTTTTTGCGCTCTGAATTGCAGGCTGATGTAGCAGACTATGCGCTGACGGGCGGTGGCATTGATCAATCATTGTATGATTGGTCTCACAGTGACGCACGTTTGAAATCACCGCCGAAAGCGCTCCTCTGGGAAATTCCTTACATCGACCGACTACCGATTTTTCCTGAACCATCAGCACGGCAAATTGTGCCGGCCCTTGGTGGGCTTTGTACTGGGACTGCCAATGCCATTCAAGAAATGGCATATGATAAACAAAACAAACTTATCATGAATGTTACCAAAAGAAATATATCAGGTTCGAGTTTCTATTTGGCTTCAAATTTGTCTGATGACTCAATGCGAGTACCAACTTTTAAACTTTCTTACGACGATGGACAACAAGAGGATTTCTCCCCCCGCCGCCCGGAACGCGTGCTGAAAGTAAATAAGCTGTTTTGGGAGCTATCGGACATCTATCCTGGAAATTTAAAGTCTGTCGAGATTGAATTTGAGCCCGGCAAAATTGAAACCGGAACTTTGGCCCTTTGCAAATATCCAGACAGTGTAATCCAACAAACCACCAATTAAAATTCAACACCCTAGAAAGCCTAAGGAAACCATTATGAAACTCGGAAAACTTCTCGCTGCCCTCATCTGCATCGGTACTCTCCTTGTAAGTTTTAACATCGCAGCGCTCGCGCAGGAAGCGGGGCTTTATGATGCACCACCCCCTGAAGGCACGAGCTATGTTCGTTTTCTAAACCGCAGCAGGTTGCAAGCGCCGGTGGTGAAATTATCAGGTGTTGCTTATGCCCAAACAGCCGCTGTTCTTTCCGCATATAATTACGTCAAAGAAGGCATGATTGATGTGGAGTTCAATACTCAAAAATTATCAGCGCCGATTGTTGCTGGAAAATTTTATACCGTCGTGGTTGGTGACGCTCTGGGCGATTTAAAGCCGATTGCTGTTCTGGAAGATAAGGGCTTGGCTGATGCGTCTTCCCATTCAGGTCTCTATTTCTATAATTATTCAGGCCAACCTGTTGATCTCAACGTCAATGTAAACGGCAAGAGCGGTCCTGTGTTTAAGTCCGTAGCTTCTGGCGCTACAGAGTTCAAAGAAGTTAAGCCATTTGATGTAGCATTTGATGTGATTATGAGTGGAAAAACCGTAGCCTCGATCCCGCAAAAATCATTCGT
>JANYGE010000214.1 GCA_025362535.1 Hyphomicrobiales bacterium | reverse complement strand
ACCCGGGCCAAAAGTTCGGAAAAAGCATAGGGCTTTGCCAGATAATCATCGCCACCAGAGCGCAAGCCTTTAACGCGCTCATCAACATCACTGAGTGCACTCAAGATCAAGACGGGGGTTTTTCTGCCATCGGCGCGGAGTTGGCTGATCACTTTAAGGCCATCCATTTTTGGCAGCATGCGATCAACAATCAACACGTCATGCAAGCCCTCCTGAGCCATGGCATAGCCAAGCTCACCATCGCCTGCCAGATCAACCACATGGCCGCTTTCCTTCAGGCCTTTAACCAGCCAATTGGCGGCATCATTATCATCTTCAATCACTAGAATTCGCATGGGCATTTCTGTGCGCCCAAGGGTGGCTGATGTCAATTCAGCTGGCATGATTTTGATCTTTCAGTTGGGGAAAAGGGAGGCGCGGAGACTGGGTCTTGGGGGGAACGCCGGGGGGAGTGGCGACCAGTCTCCGCGCTTTAAAAGTGCTTGCCTCAAGCGGGGCGAGGCAGGCACCGTCTTTTACAGAATGGCCGTGAAACAGGACCACAGACCACTCACGATTTCGCGTGCGGCAAGGCCACAAAATGTTGGCCATCAGCACTGCGCACCAGCATGAGAACTTTCTTGCCTGTTGCACCTTTCAGCGCTGAGGCCACTCCTGCTGTATCATTCACTTCGGTTCCGGCAACTTCCAGGATCACATCACCCTCTTTCACGCCTTTTTCGGCGGCAGAGGAATTGGGATCCACTTTGGTTACCTTCACACCAGCTCCGTCATCTGCCGGAGCCACTTCAATTCCATAATCAGTCAGACCGCTCTTTTCAGGATCTGCCGCTTTAGCAGAAGCCATTTTCGGATCGGTTGGCATTGCATCCAAAGTCACCGAAATCGTTTGCGGTTTGCCATCACGAATAATGGCGAGTTCAATTTTCTTGCCCGGAGCAATTTGAGCAATCACTTTAGCTAAGTCGCGGGCATCAGAAATTTCATTGCCCTCGACCTTCAAGATCGTATCACCGGATTTCAACCCTGCTTTTAACGCTGGTGAACCCGCTGTTAGATCAGAGATAAGTGCACCTTTGGCTTTTTCAAGACCCATGCTCTCAGCAATATCAGCTGTAACGGGTTGTATTTGTACGCCAAGCCAACCCCGCGTTACTTTGTGATTAACCTTGAGGCTTTCAATCACATTTGTGGCGGTGGAAGCTGGAATGGCAAAGCCAATGCCAACGGAACCACCCGAGGGCGAATAAATCGCGGTGTTAATGCCAATCACATCACCTTCGAGATTAAACGTCGGCCCGCCGGAATTGCCCTTGTTGATCGAGGCATCAATCTGCAGGAAATCATCATAGGGGCCAGAGCCAATATCGCGGCCCCGTGCTGAAATAATGCCCGAGGTTACCGTGCCACCCAAACCGAAGGGATTGCCCACAGCCATCACCCAATCGCCAACTTTGGCTTCGGTTTTAGCAAAATCGACATGCGGGAAGGTTTTGTCCGATTTGATCTTCAGCAAGGCCAAATCAGTCTTGGGATCGGTGCCGATGACGGTGGCATCAAATTTGTCGCCGTCTTGGAACGTGACCGAAACTTCAGTTGCATCTTGCACCACATGGTTATTAGTCACCACATAGCCATCCGAGGTCAGCACGAAGCCAGAGCCGAGGGCCACGCCACCACCATGGGGAGCTTGCGGGGCGCGATTTTTAAATTGAGGAAATTGGTCGAAGAAATCTTTGAGTTGGGGTGGAATTTGGTCAGGATCTGCTTCTTCACCATCGGCAACAGCAGCCGCATTGGAGAATTTAACTTCGACGCTCACCACCGAAGGCATCACCTTTTCCACCAGGGGAGCCAAGCTCTGGCTGGGGTTCAAATTGGCAATCTGGGCGGCCTGCACCGATTGGGTGGGAACCGTGATCAAAGTGGAGGTGAGAACCGTGGCTCCCAAGAGACCCGCAGTGAAAAGACCGAGGACAGTTTTTTTGGAAAGATTAAACATTTTTCGACTCCATTAAGTTGATGGTTGGAGTATCGAACGCGGCTAATTACACTAACATTACGGCCACATGAATATTTGGTAAGTTAGGTGTCAGGATTGTGGCCAGCTGTGTAGAATGTGGCTTATTTGGATTCTTCAGGCCCTCATGGCGGCGAAATTGAGATGGATTGGTGGTCACGGAAAAGTTATTGTTCGAACCCGTAGCCAAGGGACCTCGTCCGTCCAACGGGCCGGATGAGGTCCCTTACTCCCCCGACCCCTTACCCAGTTTCACGCCCTTGGCTTTCAGGCTATCGGAGATTTCCTTCGGCATGTAATTCTCATCATGCTTGGCTAGAACTGTGTCAGCTTTGAAACTGCCGTCGGCTTGCAAAATCCCTTCGGCAACCACACCCTGATTTTCGCCAAAGA
>JANYGE010000112.1 GCA_025362535.1 Hyphomicrobiales bacterium | reverse complement strand
GATTTCCGGCTGCCTTGGTATTGCTGCCTTTTGCTTGGCGCGAGCAACCGCTGGAAAAACATATTAGCCCCAAAGCTTGGGCGGGGATTACAGTAATGGGCCTTCTCGATGTCTCTGCGGTCAGCGGCATTAACTACATGGGTTACTTACCCTTCAAGGAGCTCGGTGCGATGGGCATCAGTGCTTATGGGGCCGTTTCAGTTTTACTCGCTATGATTGTTTTGAAAGAGCGCGTGTCGAGATGGCAATGGTTTGGCATTGCTTTGATTGTGGCGGGTGTTGCAATACTTGCTGTTTAATGAGCCTCATCCCAGTTCTTTGCGGCTCGCGCATCGACTTGCAACGGCACTGAAAGTTTAAGTGCCGGTTCTGGTGCCTTGATCATTATATTTTGCACCAGTGGCAAAGTGCGTTCAATTTCCTCATCCGCACATTCGAAAATCAATTCGTCATGAACCTGCAATAACATGCGCGCCTTCAACCCAGCCTCCTGCAGAGCTGGCATCATTCGAACCATAGCACGGCGGATGATATCAGCAGCTGAACCCTGAATAGGCGCGTTAATAGCAGCACGTTCAAGGAAGGCTTTTTCGGATGGGTTTGGAGAATTGATGCGCGGGAAATTGCAGCGCCTGCCAAATATGGTTTCAACATAACCATTTTCATGCGCGAATTTCTTGGTCGCATCCATATAATCTTTGATGCCTGGAAAGCGTTTGAAATAGGTGCGGATATATTCACCCGCCTCTTCACGGCTGATCGAAAGTTGATTGGCCAGACCGAAAGCCGAAATGCCATAAATGATCCCAAAGTTGATCGCCTTGGCCCTGCGGCGCACGGAAGACTCCATGCCCTCAATCGGCACGCCAAACATTTCACTGGCGGTCATAGCGTGAATATCCAAGCCATCAGCGAAGGCCTTTTTGAGCTGCGGAATATCAGCCACGTGGGCGAGCACGCGAAGTTCAATCTGCGAATAGTCAGCGCTGATGAGCTTATGTCCGGCAGGGGCCACGAACGCCGTGCGAATGCGGCGGCCATCATCAGTGCGCACCGGAATATTTTGCAAATTCGGATCAGTCGAAGAGAGCCTGCCTGTTGAGGTTGAGGCCATGGAATATGACGTGTGAACGCGGCCAGTTTTCGGATTGATGAATTCGGGCAAGGCATCGGTGTAAGTTGACCGCAGTTTGGCCAATTGCCGCCAATCCAAAACCTTTTGCGCAAGTTCAATGCCTTGAGTTGCGAGATCATCTAAAGCATCAGAATCCGTGCTCCACGCGCCGGTTGCGGTTTTACGGCCGCCGGGGAGTTGCATTTTACCGAACAGAATATCGCCGAGTTGCTTGGGCGAACCAATGTTAAAGGTTTGCCCCGCGAGTGTGTGGATTTGGGTTTCGATGGCCGCTTGCTTGGTGGCAAATTCAGAGGAGAGCTTGGCCAACACAGTGCGATCAACCTCAACACCTTCGCATTCCATCTGCATGAGAACCGGAACAAGTGGGCGCTCTAAGGTTTCATAGACAGTTACTTTTTTCATTTTCAACAGGCGTGGCTTGAGCAGCATCCACAGGCGCAACGTGATATCAGCATCTTCAGCGGCATAGGCTGTGGCTTTGTCAATCGCCACGCGGTCGAAAGTGATGGAGGATTTACCCGTGCCTGCCACATCTTTAAACGCAATCGGCTTGTGGCCCAAATGCCGTTGGGAAAGTTCATCCATGCCGTGGCCCACATCGCCGGACTCCATAACATAAGACAGCAGCATGGTATCATCGAGCGGTGCAACGCTAACACCATATTTCTGTAAGGCCAGCATATCATATTTCAAGTTCTGGCCGATTTTGAGAACTGCTGCATTCTCAAAAAGTGGCCGCAATTTTTGTAAAGCTGCATCACGGGGGATTTGGCCTTCAATCAATCCGGCGCTGAACAACCCATCGCCTGCACCTTGATGGGCGAGCGGAATGTAGCAGGCTTTGCCGGGTGCTGTGGCCAGTGACACGCCTACAATATTGGCTTGCATGGCATCAAGCGAATCGGTTTCGGTATCGACACAAACAAAACCTTGTGCTGTGGCTGCGGCGATCCACCGCTCTAAGCTTTCGATGCTCAATACAGTTTCATATCCGCTGTGATTGACCGGAATGGCTTTAAGTTTTTCTTCAAAGTCATTTTCTTTAACATTGTCATCGATGCGCAAAGGAGAATCTGCTGCAGGCTCCGCGTTGGTTTCCCGCTTAGGTGGCGACGAGGGTTCTTGTGGGATGGATTCAATCCCGCCCTCTGGTGGCCAATACAGGAAAGTAACTGGCACAGGATCAATCACTTCGCTATTGGCATCCAAAGCCGCCGCAATTTTACGGGTGAAGCTGGTGAACTCTAACGCTTTCAAAAACCCAATCAACTCCGAGGCGCGCGGTGTATCAACTGCGAAGCTTGCAAGATCTTGTGTCACCGGAACTTTTTCATCCAAGGTCACCAAGCGCTTTGAAATGCGGGCCTGCTCAGCAAAGGCAATCAGGTTTTCGCGGCGCTTGTTTTGTTTAATCTCAGGAGCTTTTTCAAGCAGCGTTTCAAGATTTCCATAGAGGTTGATAAGTTCCGCGCCAGTTTTTAATCCAATGCCGGGAACACCTGGCACATTATCCACTGAATCCCCCGCAAGGGCCTGCACCTCAATCACCTTGTCGGGTGTTACACCAAATTTCTCAAACACCTCCGCATCGCTGATTTCTTTGTCTTTCATGGTGTCGAGCAACACCACGCCGGGCTTCACCAGCTGCATTAAATCCTTGTCGGATGTTACGATGCGCACCGTGGCACCCGCCTCCACAGCTTGGCGCGTGTAAGTGGCGATCAAATCATCCGCTTCGAAATTTTCCATTTCCACACAAGCCACATTGAAAGCTTTGGTGGCTTGGCGGATCAGACCAAATTGTGGGCGCAAATCTGCTGGAGCTTCGGGGCGATGCGCCTTGTAGTCTGGATAGAAATCATTACGGAAAGTTTTGCTGGAGTAATCAAAAATAACCGCCAGATGAGTTGGTTTTTTCTCACCCGATTTTTCCGCCAGCAGCTTCCACAACATATTGCAGAAGCCCTGAACGGCACCCACCGGCAAGCCATCACTCTTGCGGGTGAGGGGTGGGAGGGCGTGATAGGCGCGGAAAATATAGCCGGAGCCATCGATTAAATAGAGATGATCACCAGGTTTTAGGCTTGAGCTGTTTGACATAGTTCACACTATGCCACCGCTGCACTGGCTTTTCCAGCTTTGCCCAATCGGGCCTTGTGAATAAAAATGAAAGCCTGCCGTGGCGCGTGGCCCAGAACAATAGAACCGGGCCAACCACACCGCAGGCAGTGGCCAGCACCGAAACCAAGCCTAAATCCAAATTGGGTGCGAATTTCAAGAGAAGCATACGGGTTGGTGCCATGAAGAGAGAAAACGACAAATAAATGACAATCGAGTTCGCACCACAATAACGAATGGCATTGGCAGCTTGGGTTTTAGTCAGAAGCACACCAGTACTCACAACAGCAGCGGCTCCGACAAAGCCCATGATCAAACCAATGCCCGGTATTACCGAAAGGCCCGCTTGGACCAAAGCGTGATTGGCAAAGCCCCAAATGACTAACCCTGAAAAAATGACTGCCTTAGAGCGATCACTTACGGCATTGGCATAATTTAGAATATATTTGGCCATCCAGAAACCAGCAAAGAAATAAACATAGCGTGAGGCAAATTCGTCGATCACCGTGAAGCCGGTTTCGATTGGTGCCATTTCAAGTGCTGCGGCAATTGCAAAGATCAAAAGTGCCGGAACTTGCCGCGCAAGCTTTGTGACCACAAAAAATATCGCCAAGAGATAGATGAACCACAGCGTGCCGTAAGGCTCATAAAAGCCTTGCAGATAAACTTTGAGAAAACTGAGCAGGCCTTCGCTTTGCAACACACCAGAAGACCGGGTGAAGGATTGAATCGTCATCCATAGAAAATAAAAATAGGCAAAATGCAAAACCTTTGTATCAAGATAATTGCGCCAAGGCTTATCGATGCGGCTGGCGAGAAACAGACCCGAAATCATAAAAAAATCTGGCATGCGGAAAGGTCTGGCCCATTCGATAAAGCCATGCAGCCAAGAGAGCTCGCCTGTTGCTTTCTCCACGCCCAAGGTTG
>JANYGE010000107.1 GCA_025362535.1 Hyphomicrobiales bacterium | reverse complement strand
ATTGCCTTATGGCCAAGTGGACAGGCTTTCCAAGCTGATCCCGATGAGCCCCGCCAATCCGTTGACGCTGCGCGAATATATTGAAATCGAACCGCGCCTGCAGGAAGAACGTGATCGTGATCCGAACGTCAAAAACCTGTTTGACATTGCACTGCGCATTGAGGGGCTTTATCGCAATGCCTCGACCCATGCCGCAGGTGTGGTGATTGGGGATCGCCCACTCGAAGAGTTAGTGCCGCTTTACCGCGACCCGCGCTCATCATTGCCCGCCACGCAATTCAGCATGAAATATGTTGAGATGGCGGGCCTGGTGAAATTCGATTTTCTCGGACTTAAAACGCTGACGGTGATTGATAAGGCCATTAAACTCATTCATGTGCGCGAGCCTGCCTTTAACATTGACGCGATTTCTTATGAAGATGTGCGCACCTATGAGATGCTGCGCCAAGGCGACACTGTGGGCGTGTTCCAGCTGGAAAGTTCCGGCATGCGCGATACTGCCAAGCGCATGAAGGCCGATTGCGTGGAAGATATTATCGCTATCGTGGCACTTTATCGCCCGGGCCCGATGGAAAACATTCCAAAATTCATCGCCAATAAATTAGGTGATGCGACACCTGATTATATGCACCCGATGTTGGAGCCGCTGCTCAAGGAAACTTATGGCATTATCGTTTACCAAGAGCAGGTGATGCAGATTGCGCAGGTGCTTTCGGGCTATTCGCTCGGTGAAGCCGATCTGTTGCGCCGCGCCATGGGCAAAAAAATTAAAAAGGAAATGGACGACCAGAAAGAACGCTTCATTGAAGGCGCTCTGAAAAATGGTGTGGATGCCAAAAAGGCTGACGAGATTTTTGAACACGTGCAAAAATTCGCAGGCTATGGCTTTAACAAATCCCATGCCGCGGCCTATGCCGTGGTGTCTTATCAGACAGCCTATCTCAAAGCCAATTACCCAGTGGAGTTCTTGGCCGCCTCAATGACGTTGGATATGGGCAATACCGATAAGCTGATGCTATTCCGCCGTGAGGCCCAGCGCTTGGGTATTAAAGTTGTGCCCCCATCAGTGAATGGCAGTGATGTGGATTTCACTGTGAAGGAGGGTACGATTCTGTATTCTCTGGCGGCGCTTAAAAATGTGGGTGCTGGGGCGGTTGATCAAATCGTCACTGCGCGCAAATTGGCTGGGCCGTTTAAATCATTGGGTGAATTTTCGCGCCGTGTTGATGCCAAGGCTTTGAACCGCCGCGCTCTGGAAAGCATGACCAAGGCGGGCGCCTTCGACACGCTCAATCCCAACCGCGCACAAGTGCTGGATGGCGTGGATAGTATCATCGGCATTGCCAACCGGACAGCGTCGGAAGCTGCCGCTGGCCAGAATGATATGTTCGGCGGCATGAAGGCAGCCAGCGAAGATTTTGTTCTGCCCGTGCGCGATGCGTGGCTGCCGATGGAAAAACTGGCCCAGGAATTTGAAGCGGTGGGTTTCTATCTCTCTGGCCATCCGCTGGATGAATATGTGAAGCCACTGGCGCGCCTCGGCGTGGAATCATGGCTCTCGTTCCAAGAAAAAATCCTCACACGCGGCGCAACCGCTGCCAAGCTCGCTGGCACCATCACGTATAAACAGGAGCGCCGTTCGAAAGCCGGAAATAAATTTGCCTTTGTCGGCTTCTCTGATCCCACCGGACAATTTGAAACCGTGGTTTTTTCCGACACCTTGAATGCCGTGCGCGATCTGCTCGAGCCCGGCATAGCGGTGATTGCTAGGGTTGAGGCTGATCTCGATGGCGAAGAAATCAAGCTCCGCCTGCAAGGCCTGGAAATTCTCGATAAGGCCGCAGCCTCGGTGGTGCAAGGCATTCAGGTTTTCGTGCGTGATGCAAAATCATTGGAGTCAATCGCCAAGCGCCTGCAACCGGGCGGCAGGGCCCCCGTGCGTTTGACCTTGCTGATGGATAATGGCCGTGAGGTTGAATTTGGTCTCGGTTCAAAATTCGCCATCACGCCGCAAATCAGAGGCGCAATCAAAGCCATTGCCGGAGTTGTTGACGTGCAAGACTTATAGCGGAGCAGGCCCTGAAAGCGGTGGCAATTGCGCCCGATCAATCGGCTTCACAAATTCAATGGCCACACCAAGCTCAATGTAACGCACCACGCGGCCGCGCATTTTGCCCAGCATTAAATAAGTGCCCACACTTGGCACCACTTCCAATTTTATGGCGGCACCCGAAACGGAAATA
>JANYGE010000099.1 GCA_025362535.1 Hyphomicrobiales bacterium | reverse complement strand
GATCTTGTTTATTCCGATCCAACTTGTTCAGGAGCGTTTGTAGATTCTTCCGCGATAAGAAAATTTGTTCGGTCATTGTGCCTTCTCCATATTCTCGATTTCCCGGTTTAGATAAAACAGCGCCTTTTTAAGATCCTCAATATGACCTTGTTTCGTGGTATTCTTTTTATCGTGGCGAGAAATGTACTTGACGGCATTTCCAAGGTTGAATCCAAGTCGCCAAGCTTCGATAACCTTAATAGCCTCATAGGGATTATCTTTCCCGCCGTAATGGTTGGGATGTTCAACAGCATCCATTTTATCCTCTAGAAATTCAACGCAAACACAAAATCCCCCGTGCTTCGATGGCACCCAACACGACCCGTCCTTGTGATGGGCATCTTTTGGATGCCCACAGGCAGAATGTTGGCAAAGTCCATTCATGCGCGTTCCCTCAGTCTTTCCATGGCAGCAGCGCCGTTATATTGCATCTTGAGGAAGAGCGGATGTTCATTGCTCATCACGCCAGCAAGGCTGCGTACGATGCAATCGGTGATGTAAGTGCCGAGATCGGCGCCAACAAGGCCAATATCCATGGCGGGGTTAAACACTTCGAGGAAGTGGCGGGTTTTTGCAGCGGTCGCTTCTTCGCGGAACTTTGTATATTCTTCGAGCGAATAGAGATCAGCTTCCACATCATTGCTGAAGGTCACTGAATAAAGCCCGAGATCAGAAATCTTTTTCACTTTCTCCGGGCGCGCCGTGCGGAACGGATAAGACTCAGTTTCCTTATAGGTGGCACCGCGTTGCGACCAGATATCGGTGGCGTCATTCAAGCGTACTGCGGGGGTCACTTTTGATTTGGTGAAAAAGCCTTTGGCCGAGAGAGTCTCGCAGGATGAGGCCGACATCAACATAATATCAACCAGACCAGATTTGGTCATTTCGGCCATGGCCGCCAGATATTCGGCTTTCGATTTCAGTTTGCCTGAGCCATCACGGCGCGGGCCGGGGCCGGTGCGACCAAATCCCATATCGCCATCCTTGGCGTCGGCGATGATGAAGTCTTTTGGGGTGTATTTTCCGGCGCGGATTTTGGCAAGCTTGGTGTCGAGAGTTTTCATTTTCTTTTCCTGTTGATGATAGAAACTCTAGCGATAAAACTTGCAATTGGCTACATAAGTTAAAAGGAAAATTAAAATGTCGCAGAAAAAAGCTTTGATTGTTTGGGGTGGATGGGAAGGGCACACGCCAGAACGGTCTACGGCCGTGGTGCGTGGTATGCTGGAACGCCATGGGTTTAACGTGCGCGTGGAAACCTCCACCGCGGCCTATGCCGATCCTGCCATTCATGATTTGAATTTGATTGTGCCGATGATCACCATGTCGACGATTGCCAAGGAGGAATGCGAAAATCTCTGTGCTGCCGTGCGCGGTGGTGTGGGGCTGGGCGGCTTTCATGGCACCATGGGCGATAGTTTCCGCAACGAAACTGAATATCAATTTATGGTGGGTGGGCAGTGGGTTTCACATCCCGGTAATATTATTGATTACCGCGTCAACATCGTGAAGCCGGAAGATCCACTGGTTAAGGGCATTGGTGATTTTGAGTATCATTCCGAGCAATATTATATGCATGTCGATCCAGCCAATGAGGTGCTGGCCACCACCACATTCAGCGGCGAACATTGCGCTTGGATCAAGGGTGTGGTGATGCCTGTGGTGTGGAAAAAAATCTACGGCAAGGGCCGCGTCTTTTATTCGGCTTTAGGCCATACCGCAGATGAATTTGCCGTGCCACAAATGGCCACCATCGTAGAGCGCGGGCTGCTCTGGGCCGCCCGGTGAATCTATGATGCAACGTTTAAGGCTCGCCACGTCAATGACGGTGGTGGCCATTTTTATGTTTCCATTGGTGTGGTGGATTCTCACCTCGTTTAAATCCAAGGCAAGTCTTTTTTCGTTGGATGGTTTGGCAATTTTCTATTTTTATCCAATCTTGGAGAATTATGAGATCGCGTTTTTTGGCTTGGTGACGGAGGCGCTGAATGCGCGCCGCGCCATTTTCAATAGCCTCATTGTCGCCTCTGCTTCGACGCTGATCTGCATCGCTGTTGCCACATTCGCCGTGTTCGGTCTTCTCCAAATGCGGGATAAATATCAGCGCGTCATACTCGCAGGTGTTTTGTTTTGGCGGGTGGTTCCCAGCCTGGCATTGCTCATTCCGCTCTTCACATTCTATCGTGTTACTGGATTGCTCGATAGCTATGGCGGCCTCATTATGTTTGAGGCGGTGCTGAACCTGCCTTTTGCTATATTGGTTTTAAAGTCATTTTTTGAAGATGTTCCGCGTGAGGTTGCCGATGCAGCCCGTATTGACGGCGCCACACCATTTCAATTGTTCAGCAAAATCTATGTTCCCCTTCTGCGTTCCGGGATTATGGCAACGGCACTCTTGTGTTTTGTGTTTGCGTGGACAGAATTTTTGGCGGCCCAGTTTTTGGCTGGCCGCATCAGCGTGCTGCCTACTTATTTGATGAATGTCGAATCAATGGCCTGGCCGTTTGTGGCCGCTGTGGGAACGGTTGCCTTCATTCCTTGTTTCATAGTTATTGTGTTCAGCCAACGCTTCTTAACGCGGGCTTTCACTTGGGGTTTTCAGAACGGGTGATGGCCGCAATTTCAACGGCAAAAACCTCTATAGCACTTGTGCCGGTTTCGGTAATTGCATAGATGCCGCGCGCCTGTTTCACAAACCAGCCATAATAATCGCTGCGCAGGATCGAAGCGGCTCTCTCGATCTGTGTCTGTTTCCTCACATCAACAACGCGCGTTGGGCCATGATGATGCAGAAGAGACAGGCAGCGCAACGCATCCTGCTTATAGGCTGTCATCAATTTGGTGCGGGTGGAGCCTCCGGTATTGGGGTCGCCTTGGCGGTTGCGAAACTCTTTGAGCAAAGCCGATTTGCGCTTGGTCTGCTGGCGCGGGGCATAAGGCGTTGGATCGGCCAGCACACAACGCTGCCAGATTTTGCCACCACGATAAGCCCCAAGCCCAAGCG
>JANYGE010000054.1 GCA_025362535.1 Hyphomicrobiales bacterium | reverse complement strand
TCGGCTTCAATATCGCTTAGGGCTTTTTCGGTCATGCCGGGATAATGTTCCAGCGTCATGGATGATATGTCAGTGTCTTGCGAGATGTCCCGCACTGAGCCCACAAAAAGCACCGTGCCGCCAATATCCGTGCGCTGGCCTTTGAGCTTGGCAAATTCTGCGCCCACATCAAAAGCTTCTTGTTGCACTTTAATCATGGCGGTTCTTCATTGCGGCGTAAGCGTGGGCTTGGCCCATGGCCCCTGAATTTTCACTTTTACATCCGGCCCGGTTTGCAGGTCCAGCGATTTCCGCAACAGATCAATATCGCCTTCACTGTGCAGTGAAACGCCCGCAGCATCAAGTTGATTTTCACCAAGCTTGGCCACCCCTTCAGTCAAACTGAACTGCGCTTGGCCTTTAAGGTTTGGCGTTTGCCCACCATTCCACCCTTGCATAGGCTCTTTAGCGAGCGTGCTGAGTTCGGCACCCGAAACAGTGCCGCCTTCAACTGAGGCGGTGGCATCGCCACTCAATGTGGAAATCAATTCAGCCTGGCTATTGCCCGTGGCCGTGAGATGCGAGTCCAGCGTGAGCGCACCAGATAAAAAGCTCTGGTTGATCAACGCAGCAAGTGCAGGCTTGGCCGCAACATTGGCTAAGGATACATCAAGCTTCAGCTTTGGCGGCAATTGCGTGGCATCTAATCCCACATCAAATTGAGAAGCCCCACCCGCCAGATCGTCCGATTTCACTGTGGCAGTGAGAACACGATCCTTGAGCGTGCCTTCAACGGTGGCCACTCCGGTTTTCAGCCCATTATAGTGCAGCGAATTTGTTGAAAGCCGAAACTGCATATCAAGTGCGCCAAGGCCCGAAAAATCAATCGGCTTATCGCTCCAGCCTTCACCAGTTTGCAGATTTAACGATGAGAAATCCAAATGATCAAAGCCAAGAGCTGCGGTGATATTCGGACGCTCGCCCGCGTTGGAAAATGAAACCTCGCCCTTGGCTGTCATGTCGCCCAATTTCAGATGAGCATCCTTCAACAATATAACCGGACCATCGGAATCCAAGGCCCCATTCAACGCGATATTTTTAATTTCGGCCAATCCTGAAGCACCAGCCCCCAACCATTTTGAAAGCCGTGGGGCATCGGTGGAACTCATCTCGGCCTGCCCTGCGAGATTCAATCGCTTCGCCGTTGCAATCCGCCCCGAAAATGAAAAGGAACTTGCAACACCTTCAACGGTGAGATCAAGCGGCGAGCCATCGCCAAAAGCCCGCTCAAGCGAAGCAAGTGTGGCATCGAATGTGATAAACTGCCCCTTCACCACAGCGCTGCCAGAGCTGCTGATTTCACCGTCACTCGAAAAATCGGCAAGGCCCGATATGTGATCAAAGTTAAACTGATCATTACTGCGCTCATCGAAATAATGAAAACTGGAATTGCTGAGCTGGAGATGCAGCGGCGGAGTAGGTTTCGGGCTCTGGCCTTCAAAAGCATTGCTATGGCCAACACCATCAAAGGCAACGTGGAAATCAGCACCGTCAACAAGAAGAGTTTGCGCCGTAGCTTGCCCCGTAAAAAACTGCACCACCGAAAGGGGGATCAAAACAGTCTCAGCATGAACTATGGGTTCATTGAGTGAGGCTGTTCCAGCCACCGTCACATCCTGAATTGCGATCCCAAATTGCGGCGAAAAACTATAGCCAGTGCTGCCCATTGTAATGGCGCGTCCGGTTTGCTCCTGCAAAGTGAGCTTTATAGTCTTGGCAATTTTGGTCGGCAGATAAAATATCCAACCACTCAAAATAATGCAGACCAGCACAGCGATAATGGGAATTGGACGCGAAATAAATTTATTCATGGCTGCTGCTTATAACCGCAGTTGCGGCAGTTTCATGGCATTATTATTCAGCCAAAACCCGTGTCGTTGGAAACAGAATTTCGATCAAAGTGCCACGACCTGATTCACTCGATAGGCTGAATTTAGCGCGGTTGGCCTCAACCAAGGCTTTTGTCAGGGAAAGGCCAAGGCCAGTCCCTTGCGTTTCGCGTCCAGCCGTTTCCACGCGCTTGAAGGGTTCCAAAGCGTCTTTGATTTGCGCCGTATTCATCCCAATGCCAGTATCTTTTATACTGAGTGCCAATTCACCATCACGGGTGAGTTGCGCCGAGATAATAACCTGCCCACCAGGATCGGTGAATTTTATGGCATTAGACAGAACATTCAACATCACTTGACGCAAAGCACGAAGATCAGCCACCACACGCGGCAGATTGTCGGGCAAGGATTTCCGCACCAGAACTCGCCCGCGCGTGGCCACCTCTTGCAACAGACGTATTGCATGTTCGGCGGCATCAGCCACACTCACAGCGGTGAAATTAAGTTCGAGTTTTCCGGCTTCAATTTTCGAAAGATCAAGCAGATCATTGATCAGCGATAAGAGATGCCCACCACTGGTGTGAATATCATCAATATAATCACGGTATTTCGCATTTTTAATTTCACCAAACTGGCCCATCCGCATCACTTCGGAAAAGCCGATAATGGCATTCAGTGGCGTGCGCAGTTCATGGCTGATCCGCGCCAGAAATTCTGATTTCTGACGGCTGGCTTCTTCGGCCACATCCTTTGCTTCACGCAGTTCTTTTTCAGTGCGCTTCCACGTCGTAATGTCACGCAGCACAACGGCATAGGCGGCGCGTGATCCACCCGATGACATCCGGCCCAAGGTGATAAACATCGGCACTGTGCCGCCCTGCTTCACAATGCCCAGCATCTCGCGGCCATCATTAAAAACTGCTGCAAGCCCAGGCCCTTCCAAGCCAGCCAGATAATCCGTGAATAATTTATGGCTCTCAGGCGCAAAAAAATCGACCAGAGGCTTGTTCAGAACTTCAGCTGTGCGGTAACCAAACATAGCCTCGGCCCCAGCACTGAAACTCAACACTCTGCCTTCGCGGTCCAAGGTTACAATACCATCTGAAGCAATATCGAGAATACGTTTCAAATCATCATCAGCGGCGATTTCAACCGTGCTCGGCGCAACACTTGTTTCAACGGGCACAAGCACGGCGGCGGATTCTACTGGCTTAGGCTTTGCAAGCTCTTTGGGCTTTTCACTTTTTAGGGCCTCAAAGACGATTTGCTGAGCAGGCCCTGAAAGCCAAGGAATATTCGTTGTCTTTGCAGCGAGTTGAAAGCTCTGGCCCGTGCCAACTTGCACATCGACTTTAGTCGATGATGTTTTAATCTGTTTGAGCGAGGTCCAGAACGTCTCGTCTTGAAAGAGATCAGCAGCCTTCTCATAGCCAAGTAAAGTGGCGGCTTTCTTGCTTACAAAAGCCGGCTTGCCATCTTTCGAGATCGCGATAGCAGCGCCGGTTTGCTCCAGCGCATTGAGCATTGTTTTCGGAATATGCATAGCCGCAGGCTTGGGGACGATTGCCGCAGCAATTACTTGTTTGGGCACTTCAAGCTTGGCCGCTTTTACAACACTGTCTTGCTTGATGGTGTCATTCAATGCTTTTGCTAGATTTTCAAAAGCCAGTGCGTCTTGGGCCGGGCTTTGCAATGGTGTAGCCATTTGACGTTCAAGGGCGCGCCGCTCGGTTACATCATCCAGCAGCATCATCGCGAATGGCCCAGTGGCTTCGGGAAGCCTTTGCAGCGTCATTCGCACTTCACGCACGCCCAAAACGCCGTTGATGGTTTCAACCTGACTGACCAATGCTGAGCTCTGCATGCGTTTCAAAATATCATCGGCGCGCAGTGGTTGATTGAGCAAAGCGGAAAGACGGTTCGCTGAAAATAACGATGCTGCAGCCGCATTCAAGTTTGAGAACCGACCATCCTCATCCACAAATCCAACAGCAACTGGCATATGCTGAAAAGCCATTGCCATAAACCCTGGCGAAGCTTCGAGCGCAGCGACTTCAGCCTGCATCTCCACCACCAGAAGCCCAGCCCGGCCATCTGCCAAGCTGTGCAGATTGCACTTGCACTCAATCGGCACCAGCAAACCAACAGATGGAAAACTCAAAAGCGCTTGTTTGATTTCACCGCGCTGCAAACTGCGGGTGAGGTCTGTAATCGTTTCAATGCCCGCTTCACGCGCATCAAAAGGCCGGTCAATCAAATCAAACATTGATTGTCCATCAAACAATTTAATGCCAGCTTGATTGGCCCACACAATGCGTCCGCGCGCACCATCCCACAGCCAAGCCGCTTGGGGTGCTTGGCGCAGATCTTCGAGGGTGGGAGGTACTTTTGTCAAAACCGGGTCCATTTGCAAACATCTGGAAACAACTAATCAATTTTTAACCGTCCCGTCTACCTTTCGTTAAGGAATTGTTAATCAAGGTAAACGAATGCGCTAGGGGCCTCTCTGTTGAGAAAAGTGCCTTATTGGCTGATTTGCGGTTGAATTTGCTCTTCTCTGCCGCTAATAGCGGGCCTGTTGCCGCCATAGCTCAGTTGGTTAGAGCGCTAGATTGTGGATCTAGAGGTCCCCCGTTCGAGCCGGGGTGGTGGTACCATCGCTGTTTGGCATGATCTTTGAGCGGTTCATCGTTTGGCACCTTCTCAGCAGCTTAAATGTGATTGGCAAGCTCCAACAGGCGCGCTATTCAACTTTTATCGAAGAATGTGAGCCTCCCCATGAACCTTGCCAAAGTCCCTAGCATCGAAGATTTGCGTCAAATTTATGAGCGCCGCGCGCCGCGCATGTTTTATGATTATTGCGACACTGGCTCCTATACCACCAGCACCTATGTTGATAACTCGGCCGCTTTTGCCAAATATAAGCTGCGCCAGCGCGTGGCTGTTAATATTGATGGCCGCAACCTCAAAACCAAAATGATTGGCGAAGAGGTTTCAATGCCTGTGGCGTTTGCGCCCATTGGCTCAGGCGGCATGCAATATGCTGATGGAGAGATTCTGGCCTGCCGCGCGGCGCAAAAAGCAGGCCTTCCTTATACACTGTCCACCATGAGCATTTGCTCGATCGAAGAAGTGGCTAAGAATGTCGATAAGCCATTTTGGTTCCAGCTCTATGTGATGCGCGACCGCGCGTTTTCCAAGCGCCTGGTCGAACGTGCTAAAGCGGCGAAGTGCTCGGCCTTGGTGCTCACACTTGATCTGCAAATTTTGGGGCAGCGCCACAAGGATGTGAAAAACGGCCTCTCGTCGCCGCCGAAACTCACTCTCCCAAATATCATAAATATGATGACCAAGCCCGCTTGGTGCCTTGGCATGCTCGGCACAAAAAACCGCCAATTCGGCAATATTGTGGGCCACGTTAAAGATGTTGGCGATATTGCCTCTCTGAGTGAATGGACCAATCACCAGTTTGATCAAACTCTGGATTGGACCTCGGTCGATTTCATCCGCAAGCTTTGGGATGGAAAGCTCATTCTCAAGGGAATTAATGATGTTGAGGATGCCAAGATTGCCGCCAATCTCGGCGCTGATGCAATTATCGTATCGAACCACGGTGGCCGTCAATTGGATGGTGCATCCGCCACCATTGATATGCTGGGCCCAATCATCGATGCCGTGGGCGACAAAGTCGAAGTGCATTTTGACTCAGGCATTCGCACGGGCATGGATGTTGTGAAAGCCATGGCCCTAGGTGCCAAAGGCACCTATATCGGCAGGGCCTATATTTATGGGTTAGGGGCCGCAGGTGAAGCCGGTGTTACTCGCGCCATCGAAATCATCCGCAACGAATTGGATACCACCATGGCGCTGTGCGGTGAAACTGATATCACCAAACTGGGCCGCCATAATCTGATTATGCCAATCCCCACGCACATATTGCCCCCACCTGATGTCCCTGCAAAATCGCGTAAAGCCAAACGGTGAAATAGTCGCCGCATCTGAGCGTGGCACCATGATGGGCAATCGTGGTGGCAAATTTCACCGTGATGATAAAACCTTGGGCAAACGCCGCTGGGCCAGCAGGCATTGGATTTGCTGTGAGTTGCACTGGAAAGACCAACACCACGAACCCATGGGGCTGGGCTACACCTCGCTGTTTTTCCTTGATGAGGTTACGGCCTTGGCCGCTGGTCACCGCCCCTGTTTCTTCTGCCGCCGAAAAGATGCAAAGGCGTTTCTGGGCGCGACAAGAGTTGGGGAGTTTGACCAACAGCTTCATCTCGAACGCACCCTCACTCTGCGGAGCCAGCCCTTGCGAGCCTCGACGGGCCTGCCCAATGGCACCATGTTCGAAACCAACAATAGCTTCTATGCCCTCAGAAACCAAAACCTCCTGCGCTGGTCCTTTGCAGGCTACACAGCCGCAAGTCCTCTAATGCCAATGAAACTTTTGACTCCGCCCGCAATCATTGCCATTTTACAAAATGGATATGAACCGCGCTGGCATGAGTCGGCCAAACAATGGGACTGAGCAATGAAACTTTTACGTTACGGCAAACTCGGCAAAGAGAAACCAGGCATCCTTGATCAGGAAGGTCGCATCCGCGATCTCTCGGCCCATGTGGGTGACATCACAGGTGACACCATTTCGCCAAAGGCCTTGGCCAAACTGCGTAAGATAAAAATTGAAACCTTGCCCTTGGTCAAAGGTAAACCCCGCATCGGTTCATGTGTTGCCAACCCGCAAAAATTTATCGCCATTGGTTTAAATTATTCTGATCACGCTGCAGAGTCCGGCCTGAAAGTGCCAGATGAACCCGTGGTCTTCACCAAGCAAGTAAGCTGCCTCTCCGGCCCCAATGACACTGTCACCTTGCCACCCAAATCCAAGAAGGGCGATTGGGAGGTGGAACTTGGCGTTATCATCGGCACCAAGGCCAAGAACATCAAAAAAGCTGACGCGCTGAAATATGTAGCGGGCTATTGCACCATCAATGATCTGTCCGAACGCGAATTCCAAGTGGAACGCTCGGGCCAATGGACCAAGGGTAAATCCTACGACACATTTGGCCCCATCGGCCCATGGTTGGTCACATCCGATGAAGTGAAAGACCCACAAAAGCTTCACCTTTGGCTCGAGTTGAATGGCAAGCGTGTGCAAGATGGCAACACCTCCACCATGGTGTTTGGCGTGGCGCATATTGTGGCCTATCTCAGCGAATTCTTCACACTCATGCCAGGTGATATTATCACCACCGGAACCCCTCCTGGGGTTGGCATGGGCATGAAGCCACCACAATATTTGAAGCCCGGTGATAAAATGCGTATCGGCATTGATGGCCTCGGCGTGCAGGAACAAGTTGTGGTGCGCGATAAATAACCGTTCGAAGCCGTTTCAGTTTGTCCGCACGCGCGCGCGATGTTGTGTGATATATTCTGAAACGGCATCTTCGGCACTGCGCAGTGCGCCTTCAAAGTAGCCTTGTAATTCTTCCCCGCTGGCCTCGCCAATGGTGGACCAGCGCAGGCCACCCTTATTGATCAAAAGCTCAGCCTTTTCGCCAGGGCGCAGAGCGCCAGAATAACTCATCGGCGCTTCGCTGCGCTCGACACCGACAAAATACTTGCGTACTCCCGGGGCCACAATATCGAGAACACGTAGCACCCTCTCCACCCGTTCCGTTGTTGCAGCTTGGCCTTCGGGAATGGGCCCATTGAGAATTGTGAGCAATCCTGCTCCACCTTGCCCCGTGCTCGAAGGCCAAATTTGTTCACCACTATCGGTGAGCAAAATGCCGGGATAACGATAAAGCGCGTGAAAGCCCTGTTCAAATTTCATATGCAATTTCGTGCCGCGCCCATAGGTAACGGCGCGAGCCATCTCAAGAGCCTCCACCGAAACCCCTTCGACTTTCACATCAATTTTGCGCAAACTGTGCAGCGGAGCTGAGAAAAATAGCATATGAGCACGATAAATCTCTACGCGGTCCAAGGCATTATGCGCCTGCACGGTGATGTGTTCGCTATTGCTATCTTTGATCATGAACACGCGCCGCGCATATTCAATATGGCTGTGGCAAGCCGCTTCGAGATGGGCGATAATCTGCCCGGTTCCTTGTGGAACCGTATAGGCCTCATCAACATTGGGAATCAGCGCAAAGCTTTTGCCGCCGATATCAACATGCAAGTAGTCTAACAACACATGCAAACTGAGATGCTCAATCTTGCGCCCATATTCGCTCCAGAAAAATGACCGTAACATGGTTTTTAAAGCGGGATCAGCACCACACCGTTCAAGATAGTCCGCAATGCTTTCATTTAAGAAGCTTAGATTGTGATGGCGGCTTTCATCTGTGTTCCAAATCGCTTGATCAGCCGCAATCTGCTCCAAGGCTTTCGCACTATTGGTGAAAAGCAAAGCTTCCATTTCGGCTTGATCATAACTTTTTCCATCATAAACATAATGCATGGCATCCTCACCCAAGGTGAGCCTGCGCACATATTTAATGCCAAATTTATTCATAAGGCCGATAGCCAAGCGATCAGTGGAGTTGATCAGGTTGGCCCCTTCATCCAGCACCAGCCCGAGCATCGTGCTCATTTCGGGGCGGGAATAGACCCGTCCACCCGCATGGTCGCTGGCTTCCAGAACGACATAGCGAATGCCCGCCTGGCGCAGGCGATCAGCGGCATAAAGCCCGGAAGCTCCCGCCCCGATTATCAGTGCATCAGTATCAATGGGACGTGGAATTTGGAAGACCCTCTTCAGCGAACTTTACTCTGGCGTGAAACTTAATTCACGGTCAAGATAACCAAAGAACAACTCTTAGTGAGACAATCCGAAACGATAAACGCAACTTTTCACGCCTTATCACAGTCTCGTATAGAGCCTTGGAACTTTAGTAAACCTTACCTATCTCCCACCTTGTAAGATAAAGAGGGAATTATGAAAACCTACCAAAAAACCAAAGAAGCCATAGCGGCCCTGACGCCAGAACAATTTCAAGTCACGCAGAACAGCGGCACCGAGCGCCCTTGGTCGGGCGAATATGTGGAAAACAAGGACGAAGGCATCTATGTCGATATCGTCTCCGGCGAGCCTTTATTTGCCTCATCCGATAAGTTTGAATCAGGCTGCGGCTGGCCCAGCTTTACCAAGCCTATTGAGACTGCCCATGTCAACGAATTGCGCGACACAACACATGGCATGATAAGAACCGAAGTGCGTTCCACCTATGGCGATAGCCATCTGGGTCATGTGTTTGAGGATGGCCCAAGCGACAAGGGCGGCTTGCGCTATTGTATCAATTCAGCGAGCTTGCGGTTTGTGCCGCGCGACGAAATGGAAGCCCAAGGTTATGGCGCTTATTTAAACCAAGTGGAGAAATTATCATGACAACACAAAAAGCAATTTTAGCCGGTGGCTGCTTCTGGGGCATGCAAGATTTGATCCGCAAAATGCCAGGCGTGGTTTCGACGCGCGTGGGCTATACCGGAGGCGACGTGAAAAACGCCACCTATCGCAACCATGGCTCGCATGCAGAAGGCATTGAGGTGGTCTATGATCCGGCAATCATGAGCTATCGCAAGCTCTTGGAATTCTTCTTCCAAATTCATGATCCAACCACCAAGAACCGCCAAGGCAATGATCAAGGCATGGCCTATCGCTCGGCGATTTATTACACCGATGAAGCCCAAAAAGCCGAAGCGCTGAACACCATTGCCGATGTGAACGCCTCCGGCATTTGGCCCGGCAAAGCCGTGACCGAAGTTGAACCCGCCGGAGATTTCTGGTTGGCCGAGGCGGAGCATCAGGATTATCTGGAGCGTATCCCGCACGGTTACACCTGCCACTTCGCACGGCCAAACTGGGTGCTGCCGAAACGGGCCAATGCGGCCTAATTCTGACGCTGCTTCAATTTGCGGCGGCAAAATTTCCACAGACGCAGCAAAATGCCTTTTGGGGGTTTTGGCGGCAGCTGAGGAAATTCCGGTTTAACAAAAACGGGAAAATTCTTGGCTTTGAGAATTGATCGAATATCGTAAAAAGCCAGTGGCTCCTCCTCGCAAGTGACGGCGAGGAGGTGACTATCACGGCTCAGACCAATGCCTTTGCTGCCACCATCTGCCGCGTTGACGTGGCCTCGCATGAATGCGGCATCGTCTAATATTTGAATAGCGGAGACAGGATGGATTTCGCCGTTCCAGTTTTTATAGTCATTAAAATAGACATGCACAAATGGCTCCCCAGCATCGGCAACAAAAATAAATTTTTCGTCCTGGCTAAATTGCAATCCATGCGGGAAGCTCAATCCAACAAGCGTTGCAACTGGCAGGCTGTTATCATCAAATGGAATTGAGCTGTCATACACACTCACATGCTGTCCTCTGTGGTTGCTAACCGCCACAAATTTACCTGATGCACTGCGAATGATCCCATCTGGTGTAATAACCTTATGTCGCAAAAATGTGGAATGGTCTGAAAGTGTGAAGCCATTTTCCGTGCTCAGCACATGGCGTGAAACAAGGTTTGTCGAAAAACTGCACACCAAAATTTCATAGTG
Organism: Hyphomicrobiales bacterium; assembly: GCA_025362535.1. Classification (GTDB taxonomy): domain Bacteria; phylum Pseudomonadota; class Alphaproteobacteria; order Rhizobiales; family Aestuariivirgaceae; genus Aestuariivirga. The sequence goes on along the minus strand of JANYGE010000054.1, from coordinate 990 downwards.
GTTTTTGCCGAGCGCAGTGACTGTAACTGAACCAGGATTTTTGAGTAGCGGCAAATCTGCTTTACCGATTGTTGCAACCGCTTCAAGTTCAACAGTTCGGCTCTTTGGTTTCTTCGGTGGCAATTGGAAGATGCAAACCGTGCCAATTCTATTGGCCACAATAATGCTGGAATCATTGATCCAAGAAAGCCCATGCGGCAGCTTTAAGTCTGGGCTGGTGACTTCCAAAAAATCGCTCGCAACTACGCCAGCAGTTTTAAAATTGAGATCAAGAATAAGCAGCCGATTGGTAGAATAACTAGCAATTGCCACTTGCTTGCCGTTCGGCGAAAATTTGACATCCTCAGTGCGCCCCACTCTTTTAAGCGCAGCGGCAACAGCCGCAGTTGATGTGAAGATGAGTCTCTTTGCTCCACCATTAAGTCTTTGTCCCATGTGCCCACATGTCCAATTCAAGAATTTGCCCGATCCCCCAAATCCTCGTTAGCGCGCATTTATTCAAATAAATAGGCCCCATGCAAAGGCATCACCCCCAACGAGGTTTTTGTAATTCAGAGTGGAAAGGCAAACGGAGCTGGGGCCGGAACGAACCCCCCTTTTTTGTCATCCCGTCGAAAGAAATAAAAAAGGCCCAACTGGGAGCCCTTTTCAATTCATTCTAAAACCTTAAACTCTCACGCAAACTTCTGCGCCAAGCTTCCATCCTTATAGCGCTTAGCCATTTCGGCTACGGGCAGCACCTTCTTAATCTTGCTCGCCTGTCCTGCGGTATTAAACTCAGCAAAGCGTTGCATGCACAGCTTGGTCATCGCTTCCATGGCGGGTTTGAGATATTTGCGTGGGTCGAATTCGGAGGGGTCTTCGAACAGCACCTTACGAATAGCGCCAGTCAGCGCCATGCGGTTATCGGTGTCGATGTTGATCTTGCGCACGCCGTGCTTGATGCCGCGTTGAATTTCAGACACGGGCACACCCCAAGTTGGCTTCATT
>JANYGE010000022.1 GCA_025362535.1 Hyphomicrobiales bacterium | reverse complement strand
CGATGAAATTAAAGCCGCCCATGCCAAAGGCCAGAACGTGGCGCGTGTGCATTCGGGTGATCCCTCTTTATATGGAGCAATTGCTGAACAGATGCGCAAGCTTGATGCGCTGGGCATTGACTATGATGTGACCCCTGGCGTTCCCGCCTTCGCCGCTGCTGCCGCCGCATTAAAAACCGAATTCACGCTGCCCGAGATTGCCCAAACTGTCATTCTCACCCGCACCACCATGCAAGCCAGCGCCATGCCGCCGGGCGAAGAGTTGGAATTGCTCGGTGCCTCAAAAGCCACGCTCGCTATCCATCTTTCCATCCGCAACCTCGCCCATATTGAGCGCGCACTTACCCCACATTATGGCGCTGATTGCCCTGTAGTGGTGGCGTATCGCGTCACCTGGCCAGATGAAAAATTCATCCATGGAACACTTTCAACCATTGCCAAAAAAGTGAAAGCCGCAAAGCTCACCAGAACCGCTCTGATCTTGGTGGGTGAGGTTTTGGGTAATCACAATTTCAAAGATTCAGCCCTCTACGACAAAAACCACGAGCATGTGCTACGCAACCGCAAAACTTCGAAAAAGCAAGCTTAACGATTTCGAGAGGCTTCACTGCTTTATATAGTTCCATGACCATAGAACTCGATCAACTCGTCACCAGCTGCTTGGCCCAACTGGAAATCACCGCCGAACCGGACCAGCCTGAAAACACGGCTGGCATGCGCGAACGGTTTTTCGAATTTCTGGTTTTAATCCTTGCCAATCTCTATGGAAAAACCCCAATCGCCTCCCCCCTGTTTGACCGCACCACGATGCTCCGCGTGACCATGGGCATGGATGATGGCGAGGCTGGAAAGCTCACCGGACGCACGGAGGATTGGATGCGCATTGAAGGTCTGCTCCGCCAGCAAGATGGCCAGAAAGCTTATTTTCTAACAAGGCCAGTTTTGGCCGTGCTTTCAACGCTCACCTCAGCTGGAACGCTGGGCGAAGTGATTGAAAAGCTTCTGAAACATTATGCCTCAGCTCCGCCCTCACCTGCAGTCCGCAATAGCGCGCGCCTGCTCGGTTCATATATTCTCACGCGCCTGGCTCGCAGCTAAATCAACAACGCCCCTTCATGGCGCAGCAACCATTCCTTGCGCGCCATGCCGCCGCCATATCCGGTCATCGATCCATTTGCGCCAATCACGCGGTGGCACGGCACCACAATGGCAATCGGATTGCGCCCATTGGCCAGCCCCACAGCGCGCATAGCATTTTTATCACCCAGCCGCGTGGCGAGTTCGCCATATGAAATTGTAACACCGCATGGAATCTCGCGAAGCCCCGCCCACACACGCCTCTGGAATTCCGTGCCGCCTCCATCAGTGGGGATGGCGTCAATGGTGTGCAGATCGCCCGCAAAATAATTTATGATGCGTTCAGAAAACCCAAAGGGATTTTGGGCAGGTGTAACTTGCACAGAGCCAAACCGCTTTCCCATCTCCCGCTCCACCCTCCCCTCGGCATCAATAAATTCCAGCAACAACATCACGCCATCAGATGCGAGAAGGATCATAGCGCCGAGGGGCGTTTGAATGTGGTCGGAGAGGATTTGCAAGTTAGGGCCTTGGTTGATTTTCATTCCTGCGACTATAAGGGAAAAGCCCAAGAACCAAAACACATCCCACAAGCACGATTCCAGCTCCTGCCCATTGTAAAATGGAAAGTCTTTCTCCCAACACTGTCGCTCCCACAATAACGGCGATCACTGTCACAACAAATTCAACACTCACAGCCTTGGTCGCCCCAATCGAAGCTACAAGTCCAAAAAACAAAACATATGTCGTAGCACTCATCACACTGCCCAATATGATGAGCCACAGGTAATCGACAGGCTGCGGCACAGTTGGAATGGGAACAAAAACAATCAAAGGCAGAACCATTAAACTCCCCGAGATAAATGCTCCCGTTGCAACTTCCCACGGATCCACATTCTTCAAAACATGGCTCGCGTAAACGCCCCCGAAGGCTGCACAAAAGCAACCGCAAATGCATGCAAAGATTCCAAATAGAAATTCGCTGGTAAATGCAACAACAGGAAAACCAACCAAAACCAAAAGCCCGATGATCCCTAAAAACAATCCAAACAAACGTGAACCTTTAAGCTTCTCAAGCCCCCACACTCGGCTGATGAACATCGAGAACAATGGAATAGCCGCAACTAAAATGGCAGACATGGCCGTGCCAATGCGAGGCGTTGAAAGTGATAGGCCAACCAGCTGGCCGGCCACTGTGGTTGCACCTACAACACTCAGTTGTCGCCATTTGGATATCAGTTCTAATTTTCGTGTCATCAAACGCGAAAACGCAAGCAAAGTTATCGCAGCAATTAAGCCCCGAAAACAAACGGCACCTACCCAGCCAAAAGCATGAATCGCCTTAACCAAAAGCAAGAACGAAAAGCCCCAAGCTATCGCTAAGAAAATGTAAACACCAACATCTCGTGGCTTCATTGTCACTTTCGAATGGTCCGCGCTCAGCCTAACCGCTTAAGCGCCTCGCCAACTTTGGCCTTCATCACTTCAAGCTCAGCCTTGCGCTCGCGTGATTCAACCAACACATCTTCTGGTGCCTTGGCCACAAAGCCCGGATTATTCAGTCGGCCATCAATGCCCGCCATGTCCTTGGCGATTTTTTCGAGTTCTTTGTTGAGCCGAGCGCGTTCGGCGGCAAAATCGATCATGCCTTCCAACGGCAACGCCACTGTGGCTTCATCCAAAGCAATCTGCGCCGATGATGTGGGCACCACATCTTCGAACACCATGGACGACAATCTGGCCAGCCGCATGATCTCAGCTTCCCAGGCCCCTGCCCGTCTGCGCGCTTCCTGACCAGCACCCACGATCACACACGGAATTTTAGCTCCAGCATTCACATTCATTTCAGACCGCACCGAGCGGATTTCAGAAATTAGCCTGATCACCCAATCCATTTCAGCATCAGCTTTGGCATCGCCGAGGCCAGCGTAACTCGGCCATTCGGCGTCGATCAACATCTTGGAACGCATGGCGGTCTTGCCCCACAATTCCTCGGTGATAAACGGCATGAACGGGTGCAGCAGCAGCAGAATTTGGTCAAAAGCCCAAGCCACAGATGCACGGGTTTCGGCTTTGGCGGTTTCATCATCGCCCGTTAAAATCGGCTTGATCAATTCCACATACCAATCGCAGAACACATTCCACGCGAAGTGATAAAGCGAAGCAGCGGCTTCATTATATTTATGTTCTTCAATCGCCTTGGTCACCGCATCGCGCGTGCGCGCGGCTTCACCGGCGATCCAGCGATTGACGGTGACACGCGCTGCAACCGGATCATAATTTTCATCCCGCACAACACCATTCATTTCAGCAAAGCGCGCCGCATTCCACAGCTTGGTTGCGAAATTGCGATAGCCTTCTACGCGGTTCTTGGCGAGTTTAAGGTCGCGCCCCTGTGCCGCCATCGCCGCCATGGTGAAGCGTAAGGCATCTGCGCCATATTCATCAATGAGTTCCAATGGATCAATCACATTGCCCTTGGACTTACTCATTTTCTGGCCCTTCTCATCACGGACCAATGCGTGAATATAAACCGTGTGGAACGGCACTTCCTTCATGAAGTGCAAGCCCATCATCATCATGCGGGCCACCCAGAAGAAGATGATGTCAAAACCTGTGACCAGCACATCAGTTTTATAATGGCGCTTCAGTTCCGGTGTTTTATCCGGCCAGCCAAATGTAGAGAAGGGCCAAAGGGCAGATGAGAACCATGTGTCGAGCACATCTTCGTCACGTGTGAGCGTAACGTCCACACCCGCAGCGGCCTGAGCTTCTTCAACGGTTTCTTCAACATAGATTTTTCCGTCTGAACCATACCACGCCGGAATCTGGTGGCCCCACCACAGTTGGCGCGAGATGCACCAGGGTTGAATATTATTCATCCACTCATAATATGTTTTATCCCAATTCTTCGGAATGAAAACCGTGTCGCCCTTATCCACGGCGGCAATCGCAGGCTTGGCCAGCGTGGCGGCATCAACATACCATTGCTCGGTGAGCATCGGCTCGATCACCACATTGGAGCGATCTCCAAAGGGCTGCGGAATCATTTTCTCTTCTTTGCCGCGATAGAAGCCCAGCGCCTCAATTTCTTCCAGCACCATTTCGCGCGCCTTGTAGCGATCCACCCCATCATAACGTTGCGGCACATGATTTTCCGGTGTGGAAATCATACGGGCTTTTTTATCCATCAGCATGATCAACGGAATGTTGTTGCGTTTTGCAACTTCAAAATCATTCACATCATGCGCACCCGTAATCTTCACCGCACCCGTGCCAAATTCTGGATCCGGATATTCATCAGCGATAATCGGAATGTGGCGTTCAGCAATCGGCAGGCGCACAAGTTTGCCGATGAGATTTTTATAACGCTCATCAGAAGGATGCACAGCAACAGCACCATCCCCCAACATGGTTTCAGGCCGCGTGGTGGAAATCACAATTTCAGAAATCCCATCCACCGGACCATCCACCAATGGATAAGCAAAACTCCACATCGCACCCTTGGTTTCTCGCGTTTCAACTTCGAGATCAGAGATCGCGGTTTCAAAAACCGGATCCCAGTTCACCAAGCGCTTGTCTTTGTAAATCAGCTTCTCTTTATAGAGCTGCACAAACACTTTACGCACAGCTTTGGAGAGGCCCTCATCCATGGTGAAGCGTTCACGGCTCCAATCACAGGAAGCACCCAAACGGCGAAGCTGTTGCGTGATGATGCCGCCAGATTCTTCTTTCCATTCCCATACGCGCTTCAAAAACGCTTCGCGGCCCATACTGCGGCGATCGGTTTTGTTTTCCTTTTGCAGCAAACGCTCCACCACCATCTGCGTGGCAATGCCCGCATGGTCGGTGCCCGGTTGCCACAACACATCGCGTCCGCGCATGCGTTCAAAGCGGCACAGAATATCTTGGATCGTGTTGTTGAGAGCATGGCCCATATGCAGCGAACCCGTCACATTGGGGGGCGGAATTACAATGGTAAAAGGCTTGGCCTTGGGCTTGCGGCCAGGCTTGAAATATCCACCTTCTTCCCACTGGGCATAAAGGCGGGTTTCCATTTCAGCAGGATTGAATTTTGTGTCGAGGGCCATGGGAGATTCTTTAATTTGGTGATGTTGCAGGGCTTAAACACCACTGCGGGGCGTGGTGCAACTATAACCATGTCGCTTGTGGCTAGAGACCTCTTCCACCCCGTTGGGGCACCTTCTCCAAAGGAGAAGGGTGAAACAATTACGCGCGGTAGCAGACTTCGCGCTTCTCCTTTGGAGAAGCTGTCGCAACGCGACTGATGAGGTCCCTACCCTACCTACCCCGCCTTGCCACCCGTTCAATCTCTTCGCGCACCAAACGCTCCACCAAGTCTGGCAAATTATCATCTAGCCAGTTTTTCAGCATGCCACGCAGCAAATCTTGCGTCATATTTTCAATGCCACGCTCGCCCGTGGCCCGCGCCATAAGTGAATCGGCCAATTCTTGAAAAGAATTTTGCGCCTGATAGGCCGTCTCCGGTGAAACCAATGGCGGCGGAGAATAAGTTTCTGGTGGATAATAGGGTGCTGGCGGTGGCGGCACATAGGCAGGCGCAGGCTCAGCCCAAATTTCCTCAGTGTAAGGCTCTTCAAATTCCTGCACTGGCTCAGCTTCCAATTGCTCATAGAGCTCATCATCAGCAATCGTTTGGCGCAAAGCTGGCGGCGGGGTTCGCCCTTCGCCGGCTAAAATCGAACTGAAGCCATTGCGCGCTGGTCGAGGCGGCGGCGGCGCTTCATTCACAAAGCGTGGCGGCAATGAATGCGGCGCAGCAATAGCTGATTGAATGCGGCTGCGACCAATCCGGTCACGCAATTTTGCAATTTCGGAATCGGCGGCTTCGCGCGCTTTATTGTCGCCATCATAACTCACCCGCATTTCACGCAAAGCACCACGCATCAAAGTGCCCTGAGAATTTCCAGATGTGCTCGACGCACCGCCCAAATCATCGTCAATGGCTTTACGAATAGAAGCCAGCAAATCTTCAACGCGGGGTTCAACAGTCACGGGGCAACAGGCCTTTTTGATCACGTTTAGGAACTAAAACTAAATTCCACTTCGCTCTTACTATAACGAATCAAAAAAGTCGACAGGCTTGAAGCTTACTCAATCGTGTCGGCATGAAGCCCAATCCATTTGCCGCGCACTTCATCATAATGCACTGTTGGATCATAGAGTTCGCCAAGTTGCAACCGCTGCGCCGTCATCCGGCCCATGGCTGTTAACAATTGATAAGACGCAACCACCTGATCATGCTGCGCCGTTACTTCCGAAATCTGCGCATTGAGCAAAGCTTGCTCGGCATTCAACACATCAATGGTGGTGCGTGAGCCTACAGCATATTCTTGGCGCACACCATCAAGTGCCAAACGAGACGCTGAGACTTGGGCGCGAACACCAGAAAGGCTTTGGCCTGAGGCTTCCAAATTATTCCAAGCATTGGTCACGCTCTCGCGCACACTGCGCGTTGCACTGATCACTTGAATGCGGTTTTGGCTGGCGGTTTGTTTGGCTTGGCGCACCACAGAATAGGTGCGGCCCGCTTCATAAAGTGGAACCGTCAAGATACCTTGAATCAAAGCTGTTTGAGACGTGTCAACAGTGGACGATGGCTCATCATTATAGCTATAGGAGCCATTCAAACTGAGCGCGGGTAAAAGATCGCCCTTGGCCACTTCAATCGAATGTTCAGATGCATCCTCCACATAGGCCGCAAGCAAAATGCTGGGGTTGGTTTCTTGGGCAATATCCAAAGCTGCATCCAAACTGCCGGGCCTTTTGGCCAAGCCTGGCGTTGTCAATTTGCCGGGTGCCTTGCCTACAACAGTCAAATAATTTGCTTCGCTGGCTTTGGCATTGGCCACGGCAACCGCCATGCTGGCTTCCGCACCCTTAAGGCTGGCTTGTGACTGCGCCACATCCGTGCGCGTAAGTTCACCAGCCTTGAAGCGCTGATCAGAAGCGTAAAGTTGCTTTCCTAAAACACCCACATATTTTTTGCGCAAAACCAAAATCTGGCGATTCTGGATCACATTCATATAGGCCTGCACGGCATTAAACAGCGTGGTTTGCTCAACACTCAAAAGCTGTTGGCGGCCTGCTTGCACATTGGCTTCGGCAACTTTGGTGCCCTCAATGGTTTTAAAACCGCGAAACAAGGGCTGGCTAAGGGAAATACTGACATTGGCCGGGTCTGTATGGGTTTTGCTGGACACATTGGTGTCCTGCCATTCTTCCGCTTTAGTCGCTTGCGCCGTGATTGTCGGGCGCCAGCCCGAAAGAGCTTGTGGCACTTGCTCGTCTGTGCCGCGCTGACGCGCACGTTCAGCATTGAGAGTTGAATTGCCACGATAAGCCGATACCATGGCCTGAGCCAAGGTTTCAGCTTGCGCCACTGAACTGGCCATTAAGCCAATAAAGGCAACACCAATCAACAAGCCCGCCTGAAAATTTATTTTCGAAAAACGACCCAAAACCATACCCACCTCTGTCGACCTGTCGAATGAATGGGGGCATCTTTTAGCAAAAACATCAAATTCTACTGGCTGGCTCTCCAGCAAAAAGAATCGACCGCTCCACCTGTACCCCTATTCCAATCCGATATAGGGGGGAACCAATTAAAAAGCAAATCCATCCGCAGGTTTTCCAAAACCTGGCAAAATAGCCACAGAAATATCAAATAAAAACCTTTGCGTGTGGCTGGCACCGCTGCGCGTCCACACGTAGCAACGCGCAACACGACCAGCCCCAATTGCCGCAATCAAGCGCCCACCGTCAGAAAGCTGCGAAAATAAGGCTTCCGGAACGCTTTCCACCTGCCCAGAGATCAGAATAACATCATAAAGCGCGCCGTTTACAAAGCCTTCCGGCAGGGCATTTTCACTCACTGAAACATTGGCTTTATCTTTAAGGTTTTCACGAGCTGCACTCAGTAGATTTATATCTGACTCAACCGCGACAACATGCCCTGCCAAGGTGGAAAGCACCGCAGCGCCAAAACCTGTGGCAGCACCAATCTCCAAAACTTTATCGCCGGGTTCAATATCTGCTGCATTCAACATTTTGGCAAAACCCATGGGCTCAATCAAATAGCGCCCTCCGCCCAAAGCCACATCACCATCCATGTAAGCAATGGAACGCACCGCTTCTGGCACAAAATCCTCGCGCGCAATGGTTTCGAACGCCCGCAAGACGCGGCCATCGGTAATGCCATTGGGGCGCAATTGACTATCAACCATATTGGTGCGGGCTTGAGCAAAATCGAACATTTGATATCCAAATAACCGTGAAATTCGCCGAAGCAATTAGCTGAATCCACAGGCAAAGTCCATGCGTGGAAATTTTCTTCAACGCTGTTGTTTCGTTAATAACCTTGCTCTATAGAGCGCCATTAGTGAGGCCTCGTGGCGGAGTGGTTACGCAGAGGATTGCAAATCCTTGCATCCCAGTTCGATTCTGGGCGAGGCCTCCAATTTTCCCTGATGGCAGGTGTTTAAAGATGAAAAAATTCGCCATCGTCACATGCGCCACACCAAATTGGCTTGCCCCCGCTGCAGTAACACTACTCTCCTGCGCATAACACGGGGCTGAAGATTTTGCAGATTTGATTTTGCTCTCTTTTGAAATTGAAGAAAGCCACCGCGAAAATCTAAATTATTTTAATCTCAAGCATCATACCAAGATTCAACTCATTGAAGTTGAACTTGATGGGCTCAGGGAAATGGGTCGCGGTCGTCTTGGCGTCGGCTCACTTATGCGGCTCAAACTTGACCAGCATTTGCCTGAAACTTATGAACGCATCCTCTACCTCGATAGTGACGTGCTAGCTGAATTAAATTTTAAACGACTTTTTACACTTGATCTCGATGGCTTCGGCTTTGCAGCTATTAAAAACACAGCCCTTCTACCGTGGATAAAGAAAAACGCTTCGCAACATTTGGTAAGTGTCGCAATGTGTCCTGACCAACGCTACTTCAATGCCGGAGTAATGCTGTTTGATTGGAAGGCAACACGAGAAAGCGGATTGATGATCAACAGTCTCAATCTCCTAAAGCAAAACCCAACTTGGCCTTTTCAAGATCAAGATGCACTAAATTCAGCATCGCAAGGGCAATGGAAAATGCTTGATCACAAATACAACGTGACCAAGAAGACCGATGACTATTTACGCACTAAGCCTGTGTTTCGCCACTTCAACGGCGCCGCAAAACCATGGAACTCAAAATCGCGGATTGGTTTTGCACGCTATCACAAGTATTATGCACACAGCCTAAATGGCACACCATGGCAAAGCTTTATCGACCAGCTCCAAAATAGATGGCCAATAAAGGACAATTGGCGCGCACTTCTTCGCAGGTTTTCATTTCGTAGAATCGCAAAACTAAGGCGGCACATTGGTTTGGTCGCGGAAAAAGATTAGGTTCCAAATCCAATTCGATGTGCGAAGTTTGGATATCGCTTGAGGAGCCAACGTCCAAGTTTGACACTCGCTTGTCGCCTAAAGCGCCGCACCGCTGCAAAATCTATTGATAAAACCACCAGCCCCAATGGCAGCATCCAAAAGCCCAAGATTGGTAAAAAGCCCAAAAACCCACCAATCACCAGAATCACGCCCAGCCCGATACGCAGGAATGGGTGCGCCGGAACGCGAACATTGAAGCCTGCAAATTTGATATGGCGCACTAACGATCTCCCTAAACATTCCATATAGGTGGCCAACGCAGAAATATCAGGCTTTTTAAAATAATATGAAAAAGTTGTTTCCACTGCCAATATCATCTGCTAAAGCCCGCCAACATTCCCTGATAGCTCAGTTGGTAGAGCATTCGACTGTTAATCGAATTGTCGCTGGTTCGAGTCCAGCTCGGGGAGCCAGTTTCAAAGGGTCGGTCATTTTTAAATGATCGGCCCTTTGCTTTTCTGGCTGATTGGGGCAATTGTAATTGCAACAAAGGACTGCACACATGGATATTCGCCACGACATTATTGAAGCCATCGGCAACACGCCACTGATCAAAC
>JANYGE010000011.1 GCA_025362535.1 Hyphomicrobiales bacterium | reverse complement strand
GCTATTTTATGAATTTTAGACAAGCCGTGTGGCTTCTGAAATGAGGTCGTCAGCGGCTTCGGCGAGAAGGGCATCATGAGCTTCGCCGTAAATTGATTCGCGTCCAATCTCAAGCAGCACCGGAACGGCGAGTGGCGAGACACGCTCCAAAGCCTTATGCACAATCTGGTTTTTAACGCGTTTCAACATGGCCCCCAAGCGATGTACATCAATCAAACCCTCTGCCGCATCATCCCATGCCGCACGCAGCAGAATGTGATCAGGCTGATGGCTGCGCAACGCATCGTAAAGCAAATCTGTGTTCACCGTCACTTGTCGTGCGGTTTTTTCTTTGCCGGGATAATTTCGCTCAATCAGACCTGCAATGATGGCGCAATTTCGAAACGTGCGTTTCATCAAATTCGATTCCGCCAACCAGGCATCCAAGTCATCACCCAACATATCTTCATCAAACAGCTTGGCGAGCGAGAGCTTGCCCGCAGCCACCAGCGCCGACATATCACTCAGGCCCCAAATCACCAGCGCATATTCCGAGGCCACAAAGCCCATGGGCTTGGCCCCCCAGCGCTCCAAGCGCCGGGTGAGCAACATGCCCAAGGTTTGCTGCGCCAAGCGCCCCTCAAAAGGATAGCACACCAGATAATGCTTATCAGCGCGCGGAAAAGTTTCGACCAGCATTTGATTGGCCCGTGGCAGAACCGAAGCCCAGCTCTGCGTGTTGAGCCAGTCTTTAACTTGCGCGGGCAGATGCTGCTGTTTGGCTTTATCAGCGAGAATGCCGCGCACCCGCTCTGCCAAATACGTGGAGAGCGGAAACTTGCCACCTTGATAGGAGGGGATCATCGGGTCGCGCCCCGGGGCTCGCGTGGCGAGAGCCCCAAACTCATCAAGCCCCTCGAAGCGCAACACTTCGCCGCTGAATAAAAAAGTATCGCCCAAGCGCAATTGGCTGAGGAAATATTCTTCAAGCTCGCCTAAAACGCGGCCCCCAGTCACCATGCGTTTGCCAGCCCGCATGCGCACCCCAGCAATGCGCAGCTTTAACATTTCTGCGCCAATGATCGTGCCCATATTCATTTTATAGCGCTGGGCCAATAAAGGATGAGCAAGGCGATATTTGCCAGCTATATCGCGCTTGAGTTTGGCATAGCGCTCATAGGCCTTCAGCGCATAACCACCTGTGGCCACATAATCCAAAGCCTGATCAAACAATTCGCGCGTTAGCTTGCGATAGGTGAAGGCAGAAATCACCTCCGCATAGAGTTGATCGGCCTCAAATGGTCCGGCACAGGCACAACCCAAAATATGCTGCGCCAACACATCAAGTTTCATCACTGAAGGATATTCTGAATCCTGAGCACCCTCTGCTGCGGCATGGCGGGCTGCCTCACATTCCAAAACCTCAAACCGATTAGAAGGCACCAGCATGGCATTGCTCGCCTCATCCAAACGATGATTGGCCCGCCCAATGCGCTGCAATAAACGCGATGAGCCTTTGGGTGCGCCCACATGCACAACAAAATCCACGGCACCCCAATCTATACCGAGATCAAGCGTGGAGGTGCAGACCACAGCCCTTAGTTTATTCTCCGCCATGGCCGCTTCCACTTTGCGGCGCTGGGCCACATCGAGCGAACCGTGATGCAAGGCAATGGGCAGATTATCATCATTGGCATGCCACAATTCTTGGAACACCAATTCAGCTTGGCTGCGGGTGTTCACAAATATCAGCGACATTTTGGCCTTCTTAATCTCAGCGTAAATTTCCGGAATGGCATAGACCGCACTATGCCCGCTCCATGGCACACGCTCCGCCGAAGCCAAAATCCGAATATCAGGTGGCGCGCCCGCTATGCCCAAAACAAGTTTAGCCTGGGGGGCTAACCATGCGAGCAAGGCAGCAGGATCAGCCACTGTTGCCGATAATCCAGTGAAGCGCGCTGCTGGTGCATGGGTCTTTAAGCGCGTGAGGGCGAGTGACAAAAGCACACCCCGCTTATTGCTCACCACTGAATGCAACTCATCAATGATCACAGCCTTCAAACTGCGCAGCAAATGCGCCGCAGTGGGATCGGCAATCAGCAGCGAGACTTGCTCCGGCGTGGTGATCAAAATATCCGGCGGAATAATGCGCTGGCGCTGGCGCCTGGAATGCGGCGTATCGCCAGTGCGGGTTTCAACTGTGATCGGCAGGTTCATTTCAGCAATGGGTGCACCCAGATTGCGCGCAATATCAACCGCCAAGGCTTTTAGGGGCGAAATATAAAGTGTGTGAATGCCGTTGGTTTCATGCAGGCCCGCCAGCTCCACCAGAGTAGGCAGAAAGCCCGCCAGTGTTTTGCCGCCACCCGTAGGGGAAATCAGCAAAGCGCTTTCCCCGGCTAGCCCATGCGCCAGCATTTGCAATTGATGCGGGCGTGGGTGCCAGCCCTTGGCGGCAAACCAATCCTTGAATTTTTCAGGCAAAAGACTCATGACCTTGAGCTTGACGCAGTGTGGATAATGAAGCAACAGCAGGCCATGATTTCGAAGCCTCTCACCCACCGTTCGGTTCTGGCCATTGCTATTCCGATCATGCTCTCCAATGTTACAGAACCTCTGATTGGCGTGGTGAATACCACTGTTATCGGCCAACTTCCTGAAGCCCATTATATCGGTGCGGTTTCGGCAAGTGCGTTGATTTTTGCATTTTTGTTTTGGGGGTTCGGCTTTTTGCGCCTGTCCACAGGTGGCCTTTCGGCCCAGGCCGTGGGTGCGCAAGATAATGAGGAATTGGCAGCTGTTTTCTGGCGCAGCTTGACGCTGGGTGTTTTAATTGGGCTGGGGTTGTTGATCGTAAGCCCGCTCATTGGAAAGCTCGCCTTTAACCTGATCGGTGGGTCGCCTGAAATTCGCAGCGAAGGCCTTTCCTATTTCAACTATCGCATCTGGTCAGCTCCGGCAGCGCTCGCCAATTTTAGCATATTGGGTTGGTTTGTGGGGCAAGCCCGCGCTAAATTCGCTTTTTACACGCAGATTTTTCTCAATCTCGTCAACATGATATTGAGCAGTTATTTTGTATTGGTCTTGCATCTGAATGTCGCTGGCGTGGGCCTGGCAGCAGTGATTGCTGAATATGCTGCTGTGGCACTTGGGCTATTTTTTGTTTTTCGGCGGATGCGGGCTTTGAACGTAGCGTTCGACAGCAAGCGCATTTTCAACAGCGCTAAACTGCTATCCACGCTCAGCTCAAATGGCGACATCATGATCCGCACTTTATGCCTGCTGTTTGCCTTTGCCTGGTTCACGGCGCGCGGCGCCAGAGCGGGCGATTTAATCATCGCCACCAATGCTGTGCTGCTCAATTTTTTTGAAATGTCGGCCTATCTGATTGATGGGTTTAGCTATGCGGCCGAGTCTCTCGTGGGTCAGGCGGTGGGCGCCAGAAATCGTCCGCAGTTTTGGCAAGCGATAAAACTGACAACAGGCTGGGCCATGGTTTTGGGTGTTTTATGCAGCCTGTTTATCGGCTTTGCGGGGCCATGGTGCATTGATGCCATGACCGTGAACCCAGATGTGCGCCAACTCGCGCGCGAGTATTTAGGGTGGACGATTTTAGCCCCCATACTCTCGGTGATCTGCTTTCAGTTTGATGGCATTTATACAGGAGCCATGGCCACCCGCGAGATGCGCAATATGATGGCGCTTTCACTTCTCATTTATCTCACCAGTTGGTGGTTTCTGGAAAGCGCCTTCGGCAACCATGGTCTCTGGGCCGCCCTCAATATATTCTTGCTGGCGCGCACCATCAGCTTTGCCGTACGCTTGCCCTCACTGGAGCGCCACGCATTTCAAACTGTTTGATAGCGTGCAATAGCTGAACGCTCGATGGCCGCCGTCACCAATTTATCAAGATCCAGTGCATCGCGTAAAATAGCCAGAAAGCGCAGTTCCTCTTTACCGACAACCAAATCAGAAGCAGCCACTTCCACAGCCAGCGCATAAGCAGTTTCTTTGAGCTTATTGGGCAATTGGTTGGTTACAAGACCAAGCACAGTATTCATGCCTTCCTTATCATCCAGAATATCGCCGCATTCCTGCACCACGGTCAGCAAGCGTGCCCGATCAAAATTTTTAAAAATAGGAAGTGTGCGAATGAGCAGCTCCATCTCGACGATTTCTTCCTTGGCCATGCGGCCCTCGACGGCGGACATCATAACCATAACATAAATGAGGGCTTGGTGATTGCTAATAGTACCGGGCATTTCTAATTCCTGTTTTCTTGAAATACCAAGCTAAGGCTATGGTACTGCTTTGTCCAGTTTTGCCGCAAATAGGTTCAGCGCGTCAGCAATGAGCGGAGCCATTTCAGCATCATTGGCAATGTCCTGAGGGGATCGTAACTTTGTAATCAAGGGCACTGCAATACAGGCTTCTTCAACAATCTCAGCCGCCATAGTGGTGAGAACAAGACGCAATGCATTTTGCGCAGCCGAAGCACGAGGTGATGCATTGAACAACGCAACTTTCTTGTCGAAGAATGTTTCACTGCCCACCAGCCAATCAAGCGCATTCTTAAATGTGCCAGGGATACCGCGAGCATATTCGGGACATGCTATGATCATTCCATCGCAACTTGCAGCCAGTTTGCGCAAGCTTAGAACTGGTTCTGGAAGCATCGCATCTTCAATATCAGGATTGAAATGGGGAAGCTCACCCAAGCCTGTCCAAATATGCAAATCTAAATCAGCAGGTGCAAGCAATTTTGCAGCACCAAGCAAGGCAGAATTTGTTGAAGCTTTGCGCAGGCTTCCTGAAACACCAAGTATAAATTTCGTCATTGAGACTTTCTCGGCGTAAACTGTTTTACCAAATCAATTGCATCTACCAAGCCCACACGGTCAATCTGAATGCCAGCGGGAAAGGCCGTGGTGAAACGTGTTGCCAATCTCGGATCAAGAATGACAAAGCAGCCGCGATCACCCTCACGCCGGATCAACCGACCAAAGGCCTGCCGCAAGCGTAAACGCACCACCATATCCTTATAGGCATTGCCACCAAAGGCCTCGGCCCGCGCGCGCTCCAGAATCGTCGGGGTTCCCCATGGCACACGGTCCAGCACAATCAGGCGTAAACTATCCCCCGGCACGTCAACCCCGTCACGCACCGCATCTGTGCCTAACAAACACGCATCACGCTCGGCTCTAAACATATCAACCAGTGTGCCGGTATCCATCGGATCAACATGCTGGGCATAAAGCGGGAAAGCCCATTTCGCCATGGCCGGGGCCAAGCGCTTATGCACGGCGCGCAACCTTGCAATGGCTGTAAAGAGCCCCAATGCGCCACCCCCCGAAGCCACAAATAATTCACGGTAAGCTGCTGCAATCTGGTCCATATCTTCGCGGTTCACATCAGTAACTACAATCACCCGGCTGACTTTCTGGTAATCAAATGGCGATTCGTAACCTGCGCGCTTGACCGGATAGGGCAGGTGGATTGCACCTGTGCGCATTTCCGCATTGGTCCAATCATCAGGCACATCAGGTGGGCGATCTTTGAGGGTGGCCGACGTGATGATCACGCCATCGGCGCTGCGCAGAACCGTGTTGGCCAACGGCACAGAAGGATCAATCCAATGCGAATGCAGGCCCACATCAGCTTCGCGGCCAAAGGCTTGCTCCACCGAAAACCAATCGACGAACAAAGCATTTGGCTCTTCGATCAAATGCTTCAACATTGAAATCCAGCCACCCAGCATCAACTCGCCACGGCGCTTAAGTGAACGCGCCACCGCTTCAATGCGACCCCGATCTGAGGTGGAAAGCTCATCCGCTTCGCCATCAAGTTTTTTAAGCAAAAGATTTGCGAGGGCCGACATAGGCTTTTTAAGATCAATAAGTGAAGTTGCCAAATCATCCACAGCTTCGCGCAAACCATCAACCAAGGGCAGACAATCCGTTTCTAACGCATTGCTGCCCGCTGGTTCAGAACGGGCCAGAACCTGCTGGCGCACCAGTGTTAGAAAGTCTTCGGCGGAACCTTCCGGTTGTCCGCCTTGAATGCGCCTGGTCCAGCCGGGCCCCGGTAGAGCCGAAGCTGCACGCAGAATTTGCTGCAGAAGTTTTTCAGCATTTTCCTGATCAGAAACCAAATCTCCAATACGCTCGGCCAAGCCCCGCCCGCGCCTGCGTTCAGTTTCCGGCCCGCGCAACCAGCGTCTTAATTCAGAGGCTTCCATCGCCGTGAGGTGGCCAGAAAAAGCTGAATCCGCTGCATCAAATAAATGATGGCCTTCGTCAAACACGATGCGCTTAATTCCGCCGGGGGCTGCTTCCTCTTCGGCTGTGGTGGCCACACCAATCGCTTGATCAGTGGCTGCCTGATGCAGCACGAGCGCGTGATTGGCAATCACGATATCAGCTTTGCGCCCGGCCCGCACCGAGCGTTCAATGAAGCAGCGTTTAAAATGTGGGCAGGCCGCATAGATACATTCGCCGCGCCGATCCGTGAGGCCAAGCGCTGCCGGGGTTAGATGGCGACCTTCCGAATCCAAGGTTACATCTTGAAATAGCGTGAGCAACCAAGATGGAAAATCACCGCCCACAATATCACCATCGCGGCTGAACCTGGCCCAGCGCGAAAGCAGTGCTGCCAATAAAGCTGACCGTGCATTGGCATTGGTCAAGCGGCCAAACACGTCTTGCATATTAAGCAGACAGGCATAATTCTCGCGGCCTTTACGGATCACAATCCGCTCTCGCCGTTCCGCAGGATCAGCCACGAGGCGCGAAGTTTCTTGATCAAGCTGGCGTTGCAGGTTTTTGGTGTAGGTGGAAATCCAGACCGGAGAATTATTCTTGCGCGCCCAGAGATAGGAGGGTGCCAAATAGCCCAGTGTTTTGCCAAGGCCAGTGCCAGCTTCAGCCAATAGAATATTATTCACATCTTTACGCTCGCGCGGTTCAAACGCATGGGTTGCAGCCGCCGCATAATCGCGCTGGCTCGACCGCATTTCTGAATCGCTGCCTAAAATCTCGCGCAAGAAATTTTGCGCATCTTCACCTGATACGCCATACTGGGTTCCGGGTGGACGCGCGCCATCATCTTCCCATTCTTCAATCCGATCCCACACGTTAAGGCCTGTGGCAAAACTTCCCACATCAAGTTTGGGATTGGCTTTAAGAAGAGCAGCCAGCACTGGCTTGGCCCAAGGCCAATTGGCCCGCGCCAGAAAATTTGCCGTCTCCGCTGCTTCGCGCAGCAGCGGATAATTACGATTGGAAACCCGCGCCAGAAGATCATCCACAACGTGAAGCAAAATCTCACTTTCAGTTTCACCATGTTCCACCCCCAAAGCCCGTGCAAAGCCAGAGGGCGTTGGCGTTGCCACCCGCGCTGGTACCACAAAGGCAAAAAGCTCTGCCACATCAAAATGCCGAATATCTTTGGCCGAGCGAACCAGGCTTTTGGGTGCCGCTGCGGTTGCCGCCAAGCGATCAATCAAAAAAGCCGCATGACAAATGAGATGCGGCAAAGCCGAAAGTCTGGCCAAGGCCGCCGCAGCCCCCAGCTTTTCACCAGCCACAGTTGCGCCAAGGCCAGCGATGAGGGCAACGGGAGGGAGTGGGAAATTATGGAGGGCCTTGTTCATCCCCCCGCTTTAACGGCCTTCGCAGAGAAGTGAAAGCAAGATTGACCATCGCCCGCCTCACCCCTAAAGAACGCCAAACACTTTAGGATATTCTCATGCCCACTTCTCCCGTCCTCCGCGCTGCTGCACTTGAATCCAAGGCTTGGCCTTTTGAGGAGGCGCGTAAGCTTTTGAAACGGGCAGAAAAATCGGGGCAAAAATCAGTTTTGTTTGAAACTGGTTATGGCCCGTCAGGTTTGCCCCATATCGGCACCTTCGGCGAAGTGGCCCGCACCACCATGGTGCGCCGGGCCTTTGAACTGATGAGTGATCTGCCCACAAGGCTTCTGGTGTTTTCTGATGATATGGATGGCATGCGCAAAATTCCTGACAATGTGCCAGACAAATCATTCCTCGAACCGCATCTGCATAAGCCGCTTACGTCAGTTCCAAACCCATTTGGCGGAGATTATGAAAGCTTCGGCCATCACAACAATGCCATGCTGCGACGGTTCTTGGATACGTTTGGGTTCCAATATGAATTCGGCAGTGCCACTGAATATTATAAGTCAGGCAAATATGATCACATGCTCATCAAAGCCTTAGAAAAATATGATGATATCATGGCCGTGATGTTGCCAAGCTTGGGCGAAGAACGCCAAGCCACGTATTCGCCTTTTCTGCCCATCTCGCCCATTTCAGGCCGCGTTCTCTATGTGCCGATGAAAGCGGTGAACGCCAAGCAAGGCACCATTACGTTTGCCGATGAAGATGGCACGGACATAACTTTAGATGTGCGTGGTGGCCGCACCAAGCTGCAATGGAAGCCAGATTTTGGCATGCGCTTTGCAGCCTTGGGCGTGGATTTTGAAATGTTCGGCAAAGACCATCAATCCAATGCGCCCATCTATGATCGCAATTGTGAAATTCTGGGCGGTGTGGCACCCGAACATTATGTCTATGAATTATTCTTGGACGATAAGGGCCAGAAGATTTCAAAATCCAAAGGCAATGGTCTTACCATAGATGAGTGGCTCACCTATGCCGATACCGATTCGCTTTCACTTTATATGTATAACCGCCCGCGTGAAGCCAAGAAGCTGCATTTTGATGTGATCCCGCGCGCGGTTGATGAATATGCCCAGCATCTCGCAGGCTATCAAAAGCAAACTGAACCCAAAGATCACTTGATGAATCCTGTATGGCATATTCATCAGGGTAAGCCGCCCATTCCAGAAACAGGTGGGGTGACTTTCGCGCTGCTGCTCAATTTGGTGGCGGTGGCCAATACGGAAGATAAGGCCGTGCTCTGGGCCTTCCTCAAGCGCTATATGCCAGACATGAATCCGGCGACGCATCCGCGCTTAGATAAGATGGTTGGCTATGCCATTCGCTATTATCTGGATTTCGTGAAGCCGAACAAGGTCTATCGTCCGTGTACGGAGGATGAAGCCACGGCTTTGCGGGATCTTAATGCTGCGCTGGGAGAATTGCCCGAAGGCTCAACCCCTGAAGCCATCCAACAGAAGGTCTATGATATTGGCCGACGCGATCCTTACACCGTCACCCAGAAAGATGGCACCATGGGTGTGGGCCAAACCTGGTTCAACATGCTCTATCAAGTGCTGTTAGGTGAAGAGCGCGGGCCAAGGTTTGGCTCATTTGCAGCTCTTTATGGTTTGAGCAACACGCGCGGGCTGATTGACAAGGCGCTGAAGGGCGAATTGGGGAAGTAAGGCCCTCAAGCGCGTGAGTTAACTTGACCGGCGGCTCTCCGGACGATAACATCTCCGTCCGCGCCCAGATAGCTCAGTCGGTAGAGCATTTCACTCGTAATGAAAAGGTCGAGAGTTCGATTCTCTCTCTGGGCTCCACTCTGACTCCGGTTATG
>JANYGE010000455.1 GCA_025362535.1 Hyphomicrobiales bacterium | reverse complement strand
ATCGGCAGGTCCTGGCAGCGTGGCCATTGTCTTCAGCATGTTTGAGAATGCGCAATTTGCGCTGAATGTCGCGTTCTTTCTGGTTCATCGAGATCATCCTCATGCCCAAATAGGGTCATGAAAAAAGATGTCTCGCAAGATACTACATATCTACAAGACATAAAGTGCGCGATCGATTTGTTAAGCACCACAAGCCCGTCTTGTCGAAACTTTCCAATCACTTCAAACCTTATCAACAAGCTCACGTTTGCGAGCGGGCCTTAGAGCTTTTTTGACAGAGCATCCTGCAACATGGCTTTGTACAAGGACAAGTCCGCCACGATCCGCTTCAACTTGCCGTTCTCTTTTTCAAGCTGGCGTAGTCGACGCATCTCAGACGGTAGAAGCCCAGAGTACTTCCTACGCAAATTGTAGAAGGTCGCATCCGATACGCCTGCCTTCTGGCAGACATCAGATATCGCCGTTCCGCCTTCCTCCTACCTTAAAATAAAGACGATATGCGACTCAGTAAAATGCTCTTCTTCATCGAACTCTCCTTTGCTTTGCAGCTGAACTCTATTGAAAAATCCAATTCTAAATGGACTAATTTTCACCGCGCAGACACTTAGCACTGGGCTACAAATCGTACCATCAAATGCCGAGACCAAACAGCTAGAGAGTGCCGCCTGCAATCAGGCATCTTCTTCCGCTGCAATCAGCCGCTTGGCAATCTCGCCTGCTGTGGCAAGGTGGTCACGGCAGGCGGCGGCGGCGGCTGGGCCATCGCCAATTTTGATTGCACCTAGAATTTTCTGCATCTGCATGGGGCCAGTCGAACCACGATCAACTGAAGAAACCGTTAGCGAGCGCAACCAGCTGATACGGCCATTGAGCCTTTGCACCATGTCCCACGCCACTGATTTATGCGCACACATGAACATCGCTTCATAAAAACCGTTGGTGGCGCCCAGCACAGTGTGAAAATCCTTGCGCGCATAGGCATCAGCAATCAGGTCTAGCGCGTTGCTCATTTTGGCTAGATCATTAGCGTTTGCTACGGCGGCTGCGGCCTGCGCTGCGGCACTTTCGAGCAAGGCACGCAACTCATATATTTGTGTAGCCGTTTCGGCATCTAGTTTTGCAACGCTGGGGCCCTGATGCGGTATGGTGTGGACCAGACCTTCAGTTTCAAGATGGCGAATTACTTCGCGCACCACCGAGCGGCTAACGCCAAGTTGTTCGCACAAGTCGCGCTCAATGAGGCGCTGTCCCGGCTTGAAATGAAACTCGACGATTGCAGCACGCAAGCGCTCTAAGGCCAGTTCGCGCAGCGTGCGCGGAACTTCTGCAATGCGAAGTTTTCCTGCTTTGGATTTCTGAGCAGGTGGCGTTAACTTAATTTTCTTATTCATTTCAATCTCTTATATGTACTTGACTTAGATTGTATACCATATTACAATCTGATGAAACAACTGTTATTGGACTATTGCCCATGCCACTGCGAATCCGCAAGACTTACACTGTTTCTGAAACAACCTTGATTGAAGGCCACAAGCAAGTTGCAACACCCTTGCGCATGTTCGCTGTTGCAGCTGTTCTAACTAATCCATGGGCAACGGATCGTTTTGTTGAAGACCTTAAGCCTGAAATTTTGGAGATTGCGCCCAAGCTTGGCGAACTTCTGACTGGCATGATGCTTGAGCTTGCAAGCTCTGGTGAGGCCATCGAAGGGTATGGCAAGGCCGCTGTGGTTGGCACCGCTGGCGAAATTGAACATGCTTCAGCGCTCATTCACACGCTGCGCTTTGGTAACCATTACCGCAAGGCAGTGGGTGCCAAGAGCTATCTCGCTTTCACCAACACGCGCGGGCCTGCCAATGCGCCGATCATGATTCCGCTCATGCACAAAATGGATGAAGGCATGCGTTCGCATTATCTTACCTTTCAATTTTCAATTCCCGATGCGCCTGCTCATGATGAAATTGTGGTGGCGCTTGGCGCTTCAATTGGTGGTCGCTCGCATCACCGCATTGGCGATCGTTACCAAGATTTGAAGGAGCTGGGCGGCACAAATGTCTGAAGCCCTTGCCAGACAAACTGTGGAAGCTGGCTTGTTGAAGGCGCGCGAGCATCTGGGCAAAACTGCATTCCGGCAAGTGGGCACTGGTGAAGCTGTGGTTCTTATCCATGGCGTTGGCCTCAATGCCGATGTGTGGGAACCGCAGATCGAAGAGCTTGCAAAGAACCACCGGGTGATCGCACTTGATATGCTCGGCCATGGCGAAAGCGCGCTTGCCGAAGGTGCGGTTACACTTTCAACTTATGTTGAGCAGCTTGAAGTTCTTTTGAACGGGTTGGGCATTGCTGCGGCAAATATCATTGGCCATTCGATGGGCGGTCTGGTGGCACTTGGTTTTGCATTGGAACACCCGAAGCGCGCAATGAGGCTCGCAGTGCTAAATTCTGTTTACAAGCGCACGGCAGAACGGCGCGCTGCCGTTGAACTTCGCGCCCGTGAACTAGCCGCATGCGGAACCGTTGGTAATGTGGAAGAACCACTCGAACGGTGGTTTGGTCCGCGCGACAAGCAACCAGCAATCGCTGATCAGGTGCGCCAGGCGCTGCAAGTGGCCAACCCAAAAGGCTATGCCACGGCCTATAGTGTTTTTGCTGCAAGCGATGAAGCCTTTATCGGTCAGTTGCAAAATCTGGCAATTCCAGTAGTTTTTGCAACTGGCTCGGAAGATGGCAATTCTTCACCCGAAATGGTCGGTGCCATGGCTGCCGAAGTGGCCAATAGCAAAGCCCTCATTCTTGAAGGTGAGCGCCACATGATGAACCTCACCAATCCGTCGGCGATCAATGCTGCACTAACGGACTTGCTGAAACAGCCCAGTTCGGTGATTGACCCCAAAGACTTGCGCAAGGCATTTGGGTCATTTATGACAGGTGTGACGGTCGTTACGACGCGTGAAGCCAATGGCACACTGCGCGGCTTCACCGCCAATTCATTTTCCTCTGTTTCACTAGATCCACCCCTTCTGCTCATCTGCCTTGCCAAGGCGGCTGGCAGCTGCGAAGCCTTCTCTTCGTCAGCTACTTTTGCGGTGAATGTATTATCGGAATCGCAAAAGGCGGTATCAGGCAATTTTGCATCGAGGAAGCTTGATAAATTCTTTGATGTTGCCTTCACCGTCAGTGCTTCAGGCAATCCGGTGCTGCCTAACAGTGTTGCTTGGTTTGATTGCACGCGCCACAGCACCGTTGATGCGGGCGATCACATTATTCTCATTGGCCAAGTGACAAGTTACGCCCATAACGATGCCAGCCCATTGGGCTATGCGCGCGGCGGTTATGTTTCGCTTGGGCTGGAACAATCTGCCGTGAATGCTGCTGCGCAAATGGGGCGCGCTGAGGTGGGGGCCATTTTGGAATGTGGCGGCAAACTTCTGGTCTTACCCGCCCATGACGGAACTTATGAACTACCACATGTCGGGCGCAACGGCGAGGCAGGCAGTGCCGCGCGGCTTTTGGCGCAACTTTCTACACAAGGCATTGCAGCAAAGCTGAGCTTTCTGTTTGCGGTTTATGAAAACCGCAAAGACCATGCGCAGTCTATCTATTATCGCGGTGAAACCGAACATGAAGGCCACGGCAATGCTGTGCTGCTATCTTTCGATGCGCTGCCATGGGCCAAGTTCCGCGATGATGCCACGCGGTCAATGCTGAAACGTTATGCCAGCGAACGCCTTGAAGGACGCTATAAAATTTACGCAGGTGACCACGTGAGTGGTCACGTGCGCGAGGTTGGTGAACAATGATTGTGAGTGTGCTATGAAATTTTCGTTATTTGCTCATATGGAACGGCTGAGGCCAGAACAATAACACCACGAACTCTACCAAGAGTTTGTCGAGCTTTGTGAGATGGCCGATCAAGGTGGCTTCCACGCTATCTGGACTGGCGAACATCATGGTATGGATTTTACCATTGCGCCGAACCCATTCATCAACATTGCCGATCTGGCGCGGCGCACCAAAAATGTGCGGCTTGGCACCGGCACTGTTGTGGCACCATTCTGGCATCCCATAAAGCTCGCAGGCGAAGCCGCCATGACTGACATTATTTCAGATGGCAGGCTAGACGTTGGCATTGCGCGTGGCGCCTATAATTTTGAATATCAACGCCTGGCTGGCGGCATGGATGCAATGACAGCCGGTTCCCATATGCGCGAAATGGTGCCCGCCCTCAAAGGGCTATGGGCCGGTGACTACGCGCATGATGGCAAGCACTGGAAGTTCCCGTCAACCACCTCATCACCGAAGCCGTTGCAACAGCCGCATGTGCCCCTGTGGGTAGCAGCGCGTGATCCGATGTCCCATGATTTTGCGGTTTCTAATGGATGCCATGTGCAAGTGACACCCTTGCATATGGGGGATGCTGAGGTGGAAGTTTTGATGGGGCGTTTCAAAGACGCAAGCTTAGCCCATCCCGAAATTGCACAGCGCAAAATCATGTTGCTGATGCACGGATTTGTTGGTGCAGATGCTGCTGATTGTCAAAAAGCAGCCGACGATTTGCGCCGCTTCTATTGTTATTTTGCGGCGTGGTTCAAAAATGATCGCCCCATTCATCAGGCCTTGATTCAAGAATTGTCTGAAGCCGAAATGGCGGCGATGCCGCAATATAATACCGCCGAGATGTTGAAGAACACAGTCACAGGCACGCCCGATCAGGTGATCAAGCGCCTCAAGACTTATGAAGCCTTGGGTTATGATGAATTCAGCTTGTGGATCGATTCCGGCATGACCACTGCTCGCAAGAAGCAATCATTGCAGCGTTTCATCGATCACGTCATTCCGGCTTTCAGGTGAAATCCATGCGCAAGTTCCAGCTTTATATCGGCGGCAAATTTGAAGATGGACCGTCAAACTTTGAAAGCTTTAACCCGGCCACTGAAAAACCATGGGCCATTATGCCAGACGCAACGCCAGAGGTGGTGGACCGCGCGGTACGTTCTGCTCATCGCGCTTTTCACGACGAAGCTTGGCGTGGGCTTAACGCCACCGAGCGGGGTAAACTTTTAATGAAGCTTGCCGATGCGCTGGCCGAGGCAACACCAGCAATTGCTGAAATTGAAACAATTGATACTGGCAAGGTCATTCACGAAACTGCAAGCCAGATCGCCTATATCGTGGAGTATTTCCGTTATTTTGCTGGCCTTGCCGATAAGTTTGCTGGCCAACATTTGCCCATCGACAAGAAAGATATGGAAGTGTGGTTGCGGCGTGAACCTATTGGGGTTGTCGCTGCCATCATCCCGTGGAACTCACAACTTTTCCTTACCGCCACTAAATTGGGACCAGCCCTGGCGGCAGGCTGCACAGTTGTTCTTAAAGCTTCAGAAGAAGCACCAGGCCCTTTGTTGGAATTTGCCAGGGTGTTTGATCGTGTTGGTTTTCCGCCTGGTGTCTTGAATGTCATCACCGGGCGCGGTGCAGATTGCGGCATTGCGCTAACCTCGCATCCGCTGATCTCGCGCATTGCCTTTACTGGCGGGCCGGAAACGGCACGACACATTGTTAGAAACTCAGCGCACAATCTTGCTGTAACCTCGCTTGAACTTGGTGGCAAATCGCCTGTTGTGGTGTTTGATGATGCCAATGTGGAAAGCACCGCCAGCGCCATTGTTGCAGGTATTTTTGCTGCCGCTGGGCAATCTTGTGTTGCAGGTTCACGCCTCATTGTTCAGCGCGGCATTAAAGCGGCTTTGCTGAAGCGCGTGGTCGAAAAGGCTGAAGCCATTCGCATGGGCGACCCAAGCGATCCCAAGACTCAAGTTGGCCCGCTGGGCACCAGACGGCAACGTGATTACATCGAAAAAATCGTCGCTGAAAGCATTGCCGCAGGGGCAACCTTGCTGTGTGGTGGCAAGCGCCCAGAGCATCTTGCAAAAGGCTATTATTATCTGCCATCGGTTCTTGATTGCACCTCAATCAACACGCCTAGCGTTATGCACGAATTATTTGGGCCGGTGCTTTCAGTTCTCAGCTTCGACACTGAGGAAGAAGCGCTGCAACTGGCCAATGATTCTGAATATGGTTTGGGTTCGGGCGTGTTCACGCAGAATCTATCACGCGCCCACCGCATGTCGGCCAAGATCAAAGCGGGCGTTGTTTGGATAAACACCTACCGCGCCATTTCTCCGCTGGCACCCTTCGGTGGTTATGGCCTTTCTGGCTATGGCCGTGAGAGCGGCGCTGAATCCATTCTTGACTACACGCGCACCAAAAGCGTTTGGCTTCGTACCTCGGATGATCCCATTCCGGACCCATTCGTGATGCGCTGAGAACACCTATAAACCAACAAAATTTCAACAAGGAGGAACTAAAAATGATTAAGAAACTAATGTTAGCCTTAGCTTTGACCGCCGCCACAAGTGCAGCGGCATGG
Organism: Hyphomicrobiales bacterium; assembly: GCA_025362535.1. Taxonomy (GTDB): domain Bacteria; phylum Pseudomonadota; class Alphaproteobacteria; order Rhizobiales; family Aestuariivirgaceae; genus Aestuariivirga. The sequence continues at coordinate 2,098 of JANYGE010000455.1, read as the reverse complement.
GCAGATGATATGGTATTCACCAGTTGGGGTGGCACCACACAGGATGCGCAAAAAACAAGCTGGGCCGATGCTTTTAGCAAAGCCAGCGGAGTTAATGTGCTGCAAGATGGCCCAACTGACTACGGCAAATTGAAAGCCATGGTGGATGCTGGCAATGTGAGCTGGGATGTTGTGGACGTAGAATATGATTGGGCATTGGCCGCCGCCAAGGCCGGCCTGCTTGAACCACTTGATTTCAGCGTGATCGACAAATCCAAGATTGATCCACGCTTTGTCAACGACAATGTTGTTGGGTCATTCTATTATTCATTCGTACTCGGCTACAACAAAGACGTGCTGAAGACCGAACCAAAGAATTGGACCGATTTATTCGACACCGCAAAATTCCCCGGCAAACGCACCTTCTACAAATGGTCAGCACCCGGTGTTCTCGAAATAGCTTTGCTGGCTGATGGTGTGGCGCCTGATAAACTCTATCCACTTGATCTCGACCGCGCTTTCAAAAAACTCGACTCGATCAAGAAAGACATTGTGTGGTGGGGTGGTGGTGCTGAATCACAGCAGTTCCTCGCTTCAGGTGAAGCCCCCATTGGCATGTTCTGGAATGGCCGCGTATTTGCCATTCAACAAACAGGTGGCAATGTTGGTGCGTCATGGGATCAAAACTTAACTGCGGCCGATGTGCTGGTGGTGCCAAAGGGTGCCAAGCACAAGGATGCGGCCATGAAGTTCCTTGCCACTGCCACATCGGCAGATGCTCAGGCTGATTTGGCCACCAAGACTGGCTATGCGCCAATTAATGTGGATTCCAAAACCAAGATGGATGCAGCAGTTGCAGCATCGCTGCCTGATGCTCATACTGAAAGCCAAATCAATCTTGATATGAGCTATTGGGCCGAGCACCGCGATGAAATTGGCAAACGCTGGTATGATTGGCAAGCCAAGTAGTTTTCTACAAACTTAGACTGAGAGGCAGATCAAGAATTGGCCTGCCTCTTCCAACACTTTGCGCATGAAACGAATGACTAACGCAAGCAACAACTCTGTAGTTAATAGGCACTGGAAGAGCGCGCTCCCAGCCTTGCCAGTGTTATTGTTGTTGCTTGTTTTTTTTGTGGCACCAGTGATCGGCCTATTGTTGCGCAGCCTAACTGAGCCGCAATTTGGTTTACAGAATTACGCCGAACTTTTTGCCACCAGCACATATTTCAGGATTATTTTTAACACATTTTTTGTGTCAACCGTTGTAACTCTCGTAGCACTTGTGCTGGGCTATCCAGTGGCCTGGCTTTTAGCAATTATGCCAAAGCGTGCCGCCAAAATCGTGTTCAGTATTATCGTGTTATCTATGTGGACTAATCTTTTGGCGCGCACCTATGCGTGGATGGTGCTGTTACAGCGCACCGGTGTTATCAACAAAACTTTGATGGCATTGGGTATCATCGCCGAGCCATTGCCACTTGTGAACAACTTGATCGGGGTTACGATTGGCATGGTCTATATCATGCTACCATTTATTATTCTCCCCTTGCATGCCACCATGCGTGCAATAGATCCGGCCATTCTCAATGCCGCTGCCTTGTGCGGTGCTGGCCGCTGGCAAAGTTTTTGGCGCGTGTTGCTGCCGCTTTCAGCAACGGGTGCCGCGGCTGGTGCTTTGATGGTTTTTGTAATGTCGCTTGGCTATTACGTTACGCCATCTTTGTTGGGTGGCACTGCCAATATGATGCTTGCTGGGATTATTGCTCAGCTCATTCAATCGCTGCTCAATTGGGGGCTGGGTGGGGCTGCTGCTTTCATTTTGCTTGCTGTTACTCTTAGCCTTTATGCTTTGCAGGTGCGCTTTCTCGATGGGCGCGGGCAGCAACAAGGAACCCGCTGATGCTGTTGTCTTATGACAATATGGGGGGCCTGCGCACGGCATTGTGGATTATCACCTGCTCTGTGGCCTCATTTTTGCTGCTGCCGATTATTTTCATTGCTGCCCTTTCTTTCGGTTCATCGCAATGGCTGGTGTTTCCACCTCCGTCGTGGACGCTGAAATGGTATCAGGATGTATTTTCTGATCCTCGTTGGTTGCAATCAACCTGGGTTAGTT
>JANYGE010000453.1 GCA_025362535.1 Hyphomicrobiales bacterium | reverse complement strand
CAACTCACGTCCATGTCCATACAAATGATAACGAGCGGTTGCGTTTAGACGAAGAAAGCGATTTGCTTTCGAAATTTAATACTTATTGCAATATAACTCAGAACTAAGCCGGATTTGTGGGGCGGTACAATTACTGCCGCTCCACTAATTTCACCAATTTATCCCCCAAACGCATCCCAGAATGCTTTCGCCTTGGCAAAGAAGCCTTCAGATTCTGGTGAATTATTGCGCGCTTCCTTTTCGAATTCAGCCATCAGTTCGCGCTGGCGGCGGCTAAGGTTCACCGGTGTTTCCACGCTGACCTGAATATACATATCGCCAGATTGTGAGGAGCGCAGCACCGGCATGCCCTTGGATTTCAGGCGGAATTGTTTGCCGTTTTGCGCCCCCTCGGGAATCGTCACACGGGCCTTTTTGCCATCAATCGTGGGCACTTCAATTTCACCACCGAGTGAAGCCGTGGCCATGGAGATCGGAACCTTGCAGAATAAATCTGCTCCATCACGTTGGAAAAATTCATGGGCACGCAAGGAGAGGAAAATATAGAGGTCGCCCGTGGGTCCACCGCGAAGCCCGGCCTCACCTTCTCCGGCAAGCCTGATCCGTGTGCCATCTTCAACCCCGGCTGGAATGGTGACGTTGAGATTGCGCTCCTTGGTAACACGGCCTTGGCCGCCACACACAGTGCAAGGATCAGGAATGACTTGGCCGCGCCCTGCGCAAGTGGGGCAAGCGCGTTCGACTGTAAAGAAACCGGATTGCGAGCGCACCGCTCCAGCGCCGCCACAGGTGCCGCAGGTTTTAGGTTGGGTGCCGGGCTTAGCACCCGAGCCTTTACACGTATCGCAGGAGACTGAGGAAGGCACCCGCACTTGCGCTGACTTGCCGCTGAAAGCCTCGGTCAGAGAAATTTCAAGATTATAGCGAAGGTCGCTGCCGCGTTGTGCGCTGTTGCCGCGTGCTCCGCCACGGGCCTTGGCCCCACGTGCACCGCCCATCATATCGCCAAACAGGTCTTCAAAAATATCCGACATGGATGAATTGAATTCAGGACCAAAACCAGCCCCGCCGGGCCGCTGCCCGCCGCCATTTTCAAAAGCTGCATAACCGAAGCGATCATAGGCCGCTTTCTTCTGCGGGTCTTTCAGAACGTCATAGGCCTCGTTCAATTCCTTGAATTTGGCATCGGTTTCTTTGCTGCCATGATTGGCATCGGGATGGAGTTTTTTAGCAAGGTTGCGATAGGCGGTTTTAAGCACCTTTTCGTCGGCACCTTTTTGAACCCCCAGAACTTCATAAAAATCGCGCTTGGCCATTGTTTGTCTTTAGCTAAAAAAGAGTATCACAATCAACCCGTCACCCCCGCGAAGGCGGGGGTCCAGCTTTTGCGCATTTGGCCTAGCTGGATTCCCGCCTGCGCGGGAATGACGATTGATAGATTGAGATGTCATGTTATGTGACATCAGATTTTCGTTTACGACTTCTTCTTGTCGTCGACTTCTTCAAACTCGGCATCCATGATGTCGTCAAGCTCATCGCGTTCAACTTTATCATCATCTGCGTCATGGTCATTATCAGCCGAACCTGTCGGAGCATCACCCATGCCGCCAGCCTTATACATAGCCTCACCCATCTTCATGGAAAGCTGCATGAGCGCTGTGGTCTTGGCTTGCATATCCTCCAGATCACCAGCTTCGATGGAGCCCTTAAGATCAGCAATGGCGGCTTCAATCGCCGACTTGTCAGATTCTGGAACCTTATCGCCAGCATCCTTCAAGGTGCGTTGAGTGGAGTGGATCAAGCCTTCAGCTTGGTTCTTGGCTTCCACCAAGCCAACACGCTTTTTATCTTCAGCGGCATTGGCTTCAGCATCCTTCACCATCTTTTCAATCTCAGCATCGCTCAAACCGCCTGAGGCTTGAATACGAATCTGCTGTTCCTTGTTGGTGGCCTTGTCTTTGGCTGAAACATTCACAATGCCGTTGGCATCAATATCAAATGTCACTTCGATTTGCGGCACACCACGAGGCGCCGAAGGAATGCCCATCAAATCAAATTGACCGAGTGACTTGTTATCAGCCGCCATTTCGCGCTCGCCTTGGAACACGCGAATGGTAACCGCAGTTTGGTTATCATCAGCGGTTGAGAACACTTGGCCCTTCTTGGTTGGAATGGTGGTGTTGCGATCAATCAGGCGTGTGAACACGCCGCCCAAGGTTTCGATACCAAGTGACAATGGTGTTACGTCAAGCAGCAACACATCCTTCACTTCGCCCTTGAGAACGCCGCCCTGAATAGCAGCACCAATGGCCACCACTTCATCAGGGTTCACGCCCTTATGGGGTTCCTTTCCGAAGAACTGCTTTACGATTTCGATGACTTTCGGCATGCGGGTCATACCGCCGACGAGAACCACTTCATCAATTTGAGCTGCCGTAACGCCAGCATCTTTCAAGGCTTGGCGGCAGGGCTCAACCGTTTTTTGAATGAGATCATCCACCAAGGCTTCGAGCTTGGAGCGCGACAGCTTTACAGCCAAATGCTTTGGACCTGAGGCATCAGCCGTGATGAAGGGCAAGTTGATTTCGGTCTGCATGGCAGAAGACAATTCAACCTTGGCCTTTTCTGCAGCTTCACGCAGGCGTTGGAGTGCCAACTTATCTTTGCGCAGATCAATTGCCTGTTCTTTTTTGAACTCGTCGGCAAGATAATCCACAATGCGCATATCGAAATCTTCACCCCCAAGGAAAGTGTCGCCGTTAGTGGATTTTACTTCGAATACGCCATCACCGATTTCCAGCACTGAAACGTCGAACGTGCCGCCGCCTAAATCGTAAACTGCAATCGTGCCAGCTTCGCGCTTGTCGAGGCCATAGGCCAAGGCAGCAGCAGTTGGCTCGTTGATGATGCGCAGAACTTCAAGACCAGCAATGCGGCCTGCATCCTTAGTGGCTTGACGTTGTGAGTCATTGAAGTAAGCAGGCACAGTGATCACAGCTTGGGTCACGGGCTCGCCCAGATAACGCTCAGCGGTTTCCTTCATCTTGGTTAATGTGAAAGCCGAGATTTGCGAAGGGGCATATTTGGTGCCACGGCTATCAACCCAAGCATCGCCATTATCAGCTTTAACGATGGAATAAGGCACAAGCTTCTTATCCTTAGCCACCATCGGATCATCCATGCGGCGGCCGATCAGGCGCTTGATCGCAAAGAATGTATTTTCAGGATTTGTCACACCTTGGCGCTTGGCAGGCTGACCCACCAGAGTTTCGCCTTCAGCATTAAACGCCACGATTGATGGCGTGGTGCGCGCACCTTCAGCGTTTTCGATAACTTTAGGTGTCTTGCCTTCCATGACCGCCACGCAAGAATTGGTGGTGCCAAGATCAATACCAATAACTTTACCCATCTGTCTTCTCCTCTGGCAGGCGCATATCCCAGCCCCTGAACAGGCACTGGAAGGTCGCAACCCCCGCATTAATTTAAAGTGCCGCATCAGCGAGCTGATTTGGCGTTCTGGCGCTATATAGGGGTGAGGCTTCACCCTATCAAGGTTTTGTGACAAGAGATTTTGATGAATAATGGCATGAAACACTATTCTGGCCTGTTAAACCGCTCAGAGCAGGAAGCTTTGGTGGCAGAGTTACGCCAAGCCGTGCTTAAAGCCCCCTTATTCGTGCCGCTCATGCCCAGAACAGGGCGGCCCTTCAGCGTGCGCATGACCAATATGGGAGCACTTGGCTGGGTGAGCGACCGCAACGGCTATCGCTATCAGCCCTACCATCCTGAAACTGCGGAACCGTGG
>JANYGE010000349.1 GCA_025362535.1 Hyphomicrobiales bacterium | reverse complement strand
GGAACGTTGCGCTGTTTGAATGCGGGGCTCCACGCAATGGTGCCGAGCACGGAATCAGTCACACCTTGTGCGGCAACACCTATCTGCGCGATGTCTGCGGTTTTTAGATTATTCTCGGCTAAAAAATTGCGGATGATGGTTTGGGCTTGGCTGCCAAATTCATCGGCATCCATTTCATAAGTTGTCACCGCAACTTTTTTGCGTGCCAGTATGTTTCCACCAAAATCGACCAAAGCCAACTCAATGCCGCCAATCGAAATCTTCATGGCGATCACGCGCGCTGCATTGGGGTTGAGATCAACGCGGGTGATGGGGCGTCCACGGCGGCTCGGGTCGCTGCGGTCTGGCGTTTCATCCAGCTCTAGCATGGCTCTATCACCAATCAACTGATTGGCGATGGTGGTAATTGAAGCGGGTGAAAGACCAGTCAGGCGACCAAGTTCCACCCGTGCCATAGGACCATGCGATCGCAAGGCTTCCAGCACAATGTGCCGATTTTGCCGCCTTACCAAATCGCTGTCCGCTTTGCCGCGCATTATGCCTTTCGCGTGTGCAGCATTAAATATTGCGCTGCACAATCAATTATTTAGTAAAACAATCTTGACTCATCAGCAGCCTTCATGCAACATTATTTTGGACGTCAAATTAAATTATTTCGACACCGACAAGAATCCATATCATCGACAGCATGACGTCTGGCAGGGTGAGTGAAGGTGTTTAAGGGAGAATGGGAATGAAGAAGACAATTTTGGCATTGATGACCGCTGGCTTGATGCTCGGCGCTGCATCCACAACAACAATGGCCGCTGGCAAAACCATCGCCGTTTCTTGGAAAACTTTCCAAGAAGAACGTTGGAAGACTGATGCTGCTGCAATCAAGGCTGCCGTAGAAGCTGCTGGCGATAAGTATGTTGATACAGACGCTCAGGGTTCTGCTCAAAAGCAAGCTGCTGACATTGAAGGCCTGATTTCACAGAAAGTAGATGTGATCATGGTTGTTGCTTTCGATAGCGATGCCATTCTTCCATCCATCAAGGCAATCAATGATGCTGGCATCAAGGCAATTGCCTATGACGTACAGTTCGAAGATCCTAATGCTCTCTACATCACATTTGATAACGTTGGTGTAGGCCGCATCATGGCTAAGGAAGTTCTCAAAGTGAAGCCAGAAGGCAACTACGCTTTCATCAAGGGCGATAAGGGCGATCCAAACGCAACCTTCTTGTTCCAAGGCCAATTGGAAGTTCTGAAAGAAGCTATGGATGCTGGCAAGATCAAGAATGTTTGCGAAACATTTACCGATGGTTGGAAGCCAGACAATGCTCAGAAGAACATGGAGCAATGCTTGACTTCAACTGGCAACAAAGTTGACGCTGTATTGTCTGAAAATGACGGCATGGCTTCAGGCGTTGTGGCTGCTCTCACTGCACAAGGCATGGCTGGTCTTCCAGTTTCAGGTCAAGACGGTGACTTGGCTGCGATCAACCGTGTTGCTCTTGGCACACAAACTGTTTCAGTTTGGAAGAACTCAACAGACTTGGGCAACACAGCTGCTGCAGCTGCAATCGCTCTTGCTGATGGCACAGCCATGGATGCTATCCCAGGCGTTGGCAAGTTCAACGGTGGCAAGAACAAGGTTGAAATGAATGCAATCCTTCTTGCTCCAACACCAATCACCAAAGACAATGTTGATGTTGCCATCACTGCTGGCCACATCACCAAAGATCAAGCTTGTGCTGGCGTTGCTGCCGGTGCTGCAAAAGGTTGCTAATTTTTAGCGCCTGATTGATACTGAAACCGCGACACTTGCAAAAGTGTCGCGGTTTTTCTTTAAGTAGAAGACGGGTTGGGAGGCCTTTATGTCAAACATTACAAACACCAGTCAAAATCCTGCTTTGCAGAATGAAGGTGCGGTAAAGCGATTTTTCCGTGCCACAGAAATTGACCCTCGAATGCTGGGCATGATTGCAGCGCTCATTCTAATTTGGTGTATTTTTGATATTGCTAGCGGTGTTTTGCGCGGCAATTTTGGTGGCTTGCTCGGTGGCTCATTCCTGACGCCGCGCAATCTTTGGACATTGCTGGTTCAAACCTCCTCCATCGCCGTCATGTCCACTGGCATGGTTCTGTTGATCGTTATGCGCCAACTCGATCTCTCCGTGGGGTCGATGCTCAGCTTGGTTGCTGTTGCGGGTGCGGTTTTGCAGGTGTTCAAGTTGGCCCCTGTGCTTGGCGTCGGACATCCGGCCATTTGGATTCTGGCGGTTGTGGCGTGCATTGCGCTTGGTGCGTTAATTGGGGCACTAAATGGAGCTTTGACCGCCTACGCCAAAATTCCGGCCTTCATCGTTACACTTGGTGGTTTGCTTGCTTATAGCGGCATGGCATTTTATCTGGCCAAGGGCGAAACTGTTGCTCCAATGGACAAAACCTATGAAATTTTTGGCGGTGGCATTCCGATCAGCTGGATTGGCCCGTTCTGGAGTTGGGTCATTGCCTTGGTTGCTTGTGCGGCCATTATTTTTGGTATTGTGAATGGCCGCCGCCAGCGGCTGCGGTTTAACTTCCCACTTCGCCCGATATGGGCCGAAACTTTTCTTGCCGCACTGGGCAGTTTTGTTGTTCTCGGCATAACGAATGTGATGAACTCCTATCCTTGGCCTTTCAAACTGATCGAGAATTATGCCAAAGCCAATGGCGTTGCAATTCCACCAGGCATTGAAAACAAAGACGGCACGGCTGTTTGTATGGCCGGAGATCAGGTGGTGCGCTGCACCGAAGGTTTGATTTATTACACAGGCTATTCTCTGCCCGTTTTGGTGGCTTTGATTGTTGGTATGCTGATGACATTCTTGGCTACACGCACCATGTTTGGACGCTATGTCTATGCCATCGGCGGCAACCCTGAAGCAGCCGAACTTGCTGGTATCAACACCAAGTGGATGATTGTTAAAGTCTTCGCTTTGATGGGGGCACTGGTTGGCATTTCTTCTATTATCTCATCAGCCCGCCTCAACGCGGCAACCAATGCCTTGGGCTTGACCAATGAGCTTTACGTGATCGCGGCCACTGTTATTGGTGGCACATCACTGGCAGGTGGCGTGGGTACGATTTATGGCGCGATGATTGGTGCCCTGATGATGCAATCAATTATTTCGGGTATGTCGCTGCTCAATCTGCCAGCGGCCTTTCAAAATATGGTGGTTGGCGTGGTGTTGGTATTGGCCGTTTGGCTTGACCAACTTTATTCCCGTCGTGTGAAATAAGGATTAGATCATGGCAAAACCTGCAAAGAAGACAGCACCTGTTCGCAAGGCCGGGGCCAAGCCTGCTGCAAAGAAAATTGCAAAAGTTATTGAAACTCACGAAAATCCAATCGCTGTCAAAGGTGCAGAGCCGCATATGCGCGCGGAAAACCGCGGCACACCGCTGGTTGAAATGCGTGATGTTTCAATTGCTTTCGGCGGCATCAAAGCCGTTGATCGAGCCAGTATAGATCTTCACCCCGGAGAAGTTGTAGGTTTGCTTGGCCATAATGGTGCCGGCAAGTCCACTTTGATTAAAGTGCTGTCTGGTGCTTACAAGCGCGATGCTGGGCAGATTATGATTGAAGGCAATGAAGTGGGCATTAACAATCCGCGCGATGCCAAGTCGTTGGGCATAGAGACGATTTATCAAACGCTGGCTTTGGCTGATAATGTTGACGCTGCGGCCAATCTCTATTTGGGCCGTGAACTGCGCACCCGCATTGGCACGTTGGATGATGTGGCCATGGAAGCCGAAACCCGCAAGGTGATGTTTCGGCTCAACCCCAATTTCCGCCGTTTCAAAGAGCCAGTGAGCAAGCTTTCTGGTGGTCAACGCCAATCGGTTGCCATCGCGCGCGCCATTCATTTTAATGCCCGCATTTTGATTATGGATGAGCCAACGGCTGCACTTGGCCCGCAAGAAACAGCGCAAGTGGGCGAGCTCATCAAGCAACTCAAAGCCGATGGCATTGGTATATTCCTGATCAGCCATGATCTGCATGATGTGTTTGATCTGGCAGATCGCTTGGTCGTGATGAAGAATGGCAAAGTGGTGGGCACCGCCCATGTGAAGGATGTGACCCAGGATGAAGTGCTGGGCATGATTATCGCTGGCAAATGTCCGAAGGGCGCTGTTCCCGGTCCCGGAGCTTTGCGCGAAGTCGCCTGATTTCACTCCAAAGCGGTAAAATGATAGATTGCGCTTTGGGCGATTGATTTTGCCCTGCTGCTTGCCCTAAACGCAAGCCTGAGCAGGAGATTCTCATGAAAGCAAAATTAGGCATGTCGCCCATCGCATGGTGGAATGACGATCTGGTGGAACTGAGCGAAGATGTTTCGCTGGAAGAATGTTTGCGCCAATCGCGCAGTGCTGGTTTTACTGGCATGGAGTTTGGCCGCCGTTTTCCGAAAGATCCCACAGTGATGCTGCCGATTTTGAAGGCTGCTGATGTGACCCTTTGCGGGGGTTGGTTTTCCGGCACCCTGGTTGATGAAGACCTTGCGTCCAACAAGGCTCGGATGCAGCCGATGATTGATTTGTTTAAGGCGGTCAATGCGCCATGCATTGTTTACGGAGAGGTAGCGAGGTCTATTCAAGGCGTTCGGTCACGGCCGCTTAACACCAAACCTGTTCTTACCGCAGACGAGATGAAAGCCTATGGTAAACGTGTGTCAGAGATTGCGGATTGGGCCACAGCACAAGGCATGCCACTTTCATATCATCATCATATGGGTGCGGTCGTCGAAACTGAGGCAGAACTTGATGTGTTTATGGCGCATTCTACAATTCCACTTTTGCTTGATGCGGGCCATTTGCAATTTGCGGGTGGTGACCCAATGCGGGCGCTTGATAAGCACCATAGCCGCATTACTCATGTTCACACCAAAGATGTGCGCATGGATGTGATCAACGGTCTTGACCGTTCCAAGCAATCCTTTCTTGATGCGGTTGCATTGGGAGCCTTTACAGTGCCAGGCGATGGTTCAATTGATTTTGAACTCTTTGTGAAGAAACTGGCTGGTTTTGGTTATGAGGGCTGGTTTGTGGTTGAGGCTGAGCAAGACCCAAAGAAGAACTCTCCACTGAAAATGGCACAAGTCGGCCATAAGGAATTGATGCGCGTGATGATGGCAGCAGGTTATACAGTGGAAATGGTTGGATTTCCGAAGGCCTAATTATTTCATTTAGAGGACACTAGAGCGATGCCCCCAAAAAACGAAAAACGATTGCGCGTCGGCGTTTTGGGGGCAGGGCAAATTGCCCAGGCGGCTCATTTTGAAAGCTGCACCAAAGCGGTCAATGCTGAGCTCTTCGCAATTTGTGATGTCGCTGATGATTTGCGTGAACGTATGGTGATAACCCATGGTGCGCAGAAATCTTACAATGACTATGACCGTATGTTAGCGGACCCTGATATAGATGCGGTGATCATTGCCACCGCTGATGCGTTTCATGTGCCGGCCTCGCTGCGCGCATTGGCTGCTGGCAAGCACGTGCTGTGTGAAAAACCTGTTGGGCTCACCGTTGAAGAGTCACTTGAGTTGAAAACCGCTGTCGAAAAATCGGGCAAGGTTTTTCAAGTGGGGCATATGAAGCGATTTGATGCTGGCCTGCAAGCTGCCAAAACTTTCATCGATACTGAAATGGGTGATCTTGTTGCACTCAAGGCTTGGTATTGCGATAGCACACATCGCTATGCGATGACCGATGCAGTGCAGCCTTTGATGGTGACAAGTGCCAATGCGCGCAAGCCTTCAACCAATCCAAAGGCGGATCTGCGGCGCTATTATATGTTGGCTCATGGTTGTCATTTGATTGATACAGCACGTTATTTTGCTGGAGACATCATCGCGGTGCAGGCCCGACTCTCAGAGCGCGGCGGCATGTGGTGCTGGTTTGTCGATATAGAATTTGCCTCCGGAACTCTGGGCCATCTTGATCTGACCATTGCGGTTCGGATGGATTGGCACGAAGGGTTTCAGATTTATGGCAAGGGAGGCAGCGTGATCGGTAAGACCTATAATCCTTGGTATTATAAATCGAGTGATGTTGATATTTTCCGTGAAGCAGATGGGGCCACGCACCGCGTGCTGGGTGCCGATGGGCATTTTTATCGTAGGCAGCTAGAAGGCTTTGCACGGGCCATTCTGGATGGCGCAAAAATGGAAGGTGCGAATGTGGATGATGGCGTTGCCTCAGTGCGGGCTATGGTCGCTATAGCACGTTCGGTTGAATCGGGCCGCCGTGTGGCACTGGCCGATGTGTCTGGCGGCGTTTGATGAAGCTTGGAATTTTCGCCAAGACTTTTGAAGGCACTAATCCTGCTTTGGTTTTTCCTGCGGTGTGCGCTGCTGGTTTTTCTGTAGTGCAATATAATATGGCGTGTTCAGGCCTGGCTTCCCTGCCAGATGAGATCAGCACTGAGGTGGCATCGGCGGTGCGGGCATCGGCGCGGCATTTTGGCGTGGAGATTGCCGCCGTATCGGCCACCTATAATATGATTCATCCCGATCTAAGTGCGCGCCAGCATGGTTTGCGGCGGCTTGAGGTGATTGCCTCGCGCTGTGCGGATATGGGTACTTCGCTCATCACACTGTGCACGGGCACGCGTGATACGCATGATCAATGGAAGTGGCATGCCGGAAATGCGTCAGCCGAGTCATGGCGTGATTTACGTGTGGCAATGGAACAAGCGCTGGCTATTGCAGAGCGCT
>JANYGE010000347.1 GCA_025362535.1 Hyphomicrobiales bacterium | reverse complement strand
GATGCCAATAAAGCGAATGCTGGGTGCGAGGTCTTGTGCTGAGCGACCACCAGAAATCGCGACAACCAAACCTCTGACCCATATGTATGAGGCGAGCGTCACAATAAAGGCATCCATCTTGAGGCGCACCACAAGCAATCCATTTAGCGCACCAATTATCGCTCCGACAGCAAGCACAACAGCAAGTGATACGGGGAGCGCTAGCCATTCGGGCGTGAGCGTCCATCCGATGCCAATACCATGGGAACAGAAAAGAATGCCTGTCACCATTGCAGAAAGTGCGGCAACGGATTCAACTGAAAGATCCATGTGGCCTGCGATGATTACGATTGCGAGACCTATCGCCATCACGCCCACCATGGTGGAACTTTCAATAATGTTGACGAAAATTCCGGTTTGGAAAAAATTCGGCACAGTCAGCGAGAAGACCAGCAGCACGAAGGCGAGCAGGAACCAGACCAAATTATCGAGCACGAATTCTATGAGCGCTCTGTTGCGACTAGCAATCATATGAGGTGTCCTTGAGGAGAACCCCGGACCAGATCTGGCCCGGGGTGTTTCAACAGCTATTATTCTACGGGGGTGACTTTATCGGCTGGGGCTTTCAAGTTACCCCAGAAACGCGCCTCATCAACATTATCCTTGGTGATGGCTGCACCGGGAATTTTGATGTTCGGACCCCACTTTTCGATAGTTACAGTGGAGTCCAGACCCAGCACTTTATAGCTGCCCGGTTTGATCTCCTGCTTGTTCACAACCTTATCCGCGAACATGGCGATGGCTGCAGCCTGTGCATAGAGGGGTTGCTCTACTTCAACATTTTCCCAACCTTTGCGAATAAGATCGAGGCCGACTGGCGCACCATTGGAGGAGACCAACATCACGTCACCTGGCTTTTTACCCTTTGCTTCTAATGAAGCCACAGCAGCGACCGCAAGGTGAGCTGCATGGACAAAAATAAGGTCGATGTCAGGGTTGGCAACCAATTGATCGGCTACAATTGTTCCGGCGTTAGAGGCTTCCCAAGCCATGGCAGGCAGAGAAATGATCTGCACACCTGAGAACTCCTTCATCTTTTCCTCAAAACCCTTCTGGATATCGAGCGTGTAAGGATCAGCCGGGTCGCCGAGGACTTGCAGGATTTTGCCTTTTACTTCGCCTTTCTTTTCCTTGAGCAAACGTTGAATTTCGATTGCTGCTACGTGACCGATCTCAACGGTGCCTGCAACGGATGTGAAATCTGATGGGGTTGCCGTGATCTGGCGGTCAAACTCCATCACGGGAATTCCAGCTGCGCGGGCTTTCTCAATTGAAGGTTGGAGCGCGTTGAAGTCAACAGCAGCAAGAACGATGGCTGCGGGTTTCAGCAGGATGGTGTCGTTCATTTGGCTCTGTTGTAAGTCAGTCTTGTTGTCGGCATTGAGTGTGACCACATCATAGCCCACGTCTTTCACGAATTTTTCGATGGCTGCGACAGACTCGGTTTGAAATTCATCAAGCAAAGTCGGCACCATGTAATAGATGGTGCCTTTTGAGGCGGCAAAGGTTGGTGCTGCAACGCCCATGGCCGTTATGGCAATGGACGCGATGAGCAATCTGCGTATGTGGTTCATAGGTCGTCTCCTGTTGTAGTGGTTGATATCAAGGTTTCTATCTTGGCTTTTGTATTGGGCCATTCGGCCTCAATTCTTGGGCTTTGCCCTCCAGGGCCTCGCCAGTGATCATACGAACAACTTCATCGGGGCTGGTGTCTTCGCGTTTGACATCACCAGCGACGAGGCCTTGACGTATAACCACGATACGGTCCGCCACCTGAAAAGCCTGCGCCATGATATGTGTAATAATAACGACGCCGATACCTTGGGCAGCGATGCGCTTGATCATTTCAAGCCCGCGCCGGGTTTGCTCAACTCCCAAGGCAGCGAAGGGTTCGTCCAGCAATACGAGTTTTCCACCCCAATGAACAAAGCGATTGAGTTCAATTGCTTGGCGTTGACCGCCAGAAAGATGCTCAACATTGGTTCTTAAAGATGGGATTCGCGTGCCAGCATTGGAGATGGCTTTTTCAGTGGCGGCGAACATCTCGGCTTCCTGCAATACTGGAATGCCGAAATAGCGCTTCACAATCTCGCGTCCCATGAAGAAATTCGCAACGACATCAACATTGGTGCAGAGCGAAAGATCTTGATAGACGGTTTCAATGCCTGCGGCCTTGGCCTCTTTTGGGGAAGCAAAGCGCCGTTCCTCGCCGTTGAACATCATTGAGCCTGAACTGGGTTCGAGGCCGCCTGCGATAATTTTTACGAGGGTTGATTTGCCTGCGCCATTGTCACCCAAAAGAGCCACAACTTCACCTGGTGCTATGTCAAAACTTATGCCGCGCAGGGCTTCAATGGCGCCAAAATTTTGTTTGATATTTAAGAGCCGGAGAAGTGGGTTAGAGTCTGTCATGCTGCTGCTCCTCGATCAAAAACCGGGTCACGCGGGTTGCCCGTCTCATCTTGCCTGAACATCATTCCAAAGCGCGGAGTCAAGGCTCCCGAAATAGCAAGTGATGCCGCACCGCGCAAAGCTGCATCATGCCCCGCCGTTGAAAAAATAATTCTGGGCGCACTTCGATTTCTGCGCGATGAAACGGAATTGGAGAGGGGTTCAGCCATGGTGAGCAATCTTTGCGGGATGTCGGTTCCCGTTAGTCCGCCGATAATAATGGTTTGGGGGTCGAAGAGATTTTCAATTGTTGCAATGGCAGAGCGAAACAGCGGCGCAGCTTCGGTAAGCCAACCTTCCACTCCGATGATTGCTGATCGCCGTTCAAGCGCTTCAAGCGATACATAGCGTTCCAAACAACCAGAATTGCCGCAAGGGCAGGGCTCTCCATTTGGCACCACCGGAATATGACCGATCTCACCAGCGTTGTTAAAACTTCCGCGCACTGGCAAGCCATCATAGACCATGCAACCACCAAGCCCCATGCTGAAGAACAGATAGTAATAGTCTTTGAACTCTCGCCCAGCACCATAGAGCCGCTCGCCCATTGCTGCTGCAGCATGGTCCATTTCGATGAAGGCGGGGCAACCCGCAATGTCTGAGAGTTCTTGCTGGATGGGCACATCTTTCCAGCCTTGCAAGGTTGTTGGCCCGACAAAACTCATGGACTCAATATCAAAGGGGCCGGGCATGGCAAGACCGATGCCCATGATGCGTTTGTCGCGTTTTATGGCTCTGAATTCAGCGACAATGCTGCGAATCTCTGCAAAGGCCCGGGTTGGGGTCAGGCAATCACGGCCACGCGATTGTGCCGCCACAATTTCTCCAGCGAGGTTCATCAAGCCAGCATCAATGCCCACAGGGGTGATATTGAGGCCAATCGCATAAGCTCCATCCGGGTTGATGCTGAGGCTGGTGGCCGGGTATCCGCGTGTGCGAGGAGCATTGCGGGTTCCCAAAATGAAATCCTGATCTTCGAGTTCGCGGGTGATGTTCGAAACGGTTTGCACTGTCAGGCCAACCCGTCCGGCAATATCGCCGCGGGCAATTGGGCCATATTGGCGGATCGCCTCCAACACGATGCGACGGTTATAGGGTCTACCGAACTCTTGGTTTGTGCCTTTGAGCGCCATGAGACTCTGTTCCTCTCAAGTCGAGACAAGCACAGGTGAATTATTAAATCAAATGGATTTCAAAAATAAATCTTGCGATGCTTTGCTGCCATTTTGTAGTTTTCAGGCGCTTGAGGGGATCAACTGATGGCTAATATGAGTTGCTTCTGGATTGACGCGGCGCTGGCTTTTTCAAAACACAAGGGATTGATGACCAGCTTGCCTTGATCACGCCTTGAGGGGTCGACATGAATACTTGGTTTGGCCTTGATCAGGCTGGCGATGGCTTTGTGAGCTGATGCATTTGGCTTTGTGAGAGTGATAACAAGCAGCGGAAGCATTGTAGAGTCATGCTCGCCCTCAATTTCTATTTGGCAATGCGATAGTTTGCTAAGGCCCTCTGCAATCGGCAGCAAACGCTCCAACCACCGCTCATGTCGCATTGCGTCACTTTCCTTGACGAAGAATTCGAGAGCCGTCAGCACTCCCATAATTTCTTCCTTGCCAACCTTGCAGGAGCGGCCAATGCCATGCTGAGGGGTGCCCTTGAGCTTGCGCTTATGGATCAAAGATTTCGGCGGGTTCCACATGTCCTCGTAAATATCGAGATCAAGATGTTGAAGGGCCGCCGACATGATGAGGTCTTTACGACCACACAAAATGCCGCTGGCTTGCGGACCGCCCAGCACTTTGCCGCCCGAGAAAGCAACCAGATCTGCGCCTTCGGCACTGAAGCGCTTTAAATTTGATTGCGGCGGGAGCTGAGCTGCCGCATCGACAATGACGGGAATCTTATGCCGTTTGGCAAGTGCCGTAACAGTTTTTAAAGGCGGTTGCGACTGCGCATCGGCAACATAAAAGATTGCCGCAGTGCGCTCCGTGATTGCATCTTCAATTTCCCAACTTTCGGCATCGCGCACTCCAGCTCCGGCATAGCGGTCTGGCAACCCGACTTCGATAATTGTGGCACCTGCCGCACGGATCGCGTGATCATAAAAATTACGTTGGCTGCGGATCATGATGATTTCATTCTTCATGCCGCGTGTATCAGGCAAGCGCGCCATGCGGCCTGGGTCTAGACCAGCGATGCAGGCTGCAGCTCCCAACATGAGGCAGGCAGCCGCACCCGAGGCAACATAGCCTGCTTCTGCCCCCGTCGCCTTAGCAATTTCGCGTGACGCTGCGGCTTGCAGCTCTGCTATGTCGACACAATGTTGCGATGCTTCGAGCATGGCGGCAGTAACTTCAGGCCGCATAATCCCGCCTGACAATCGGGTGGCCGCGCCCTTGGCGTTGATTATGGTGAGAACACCAAGCTTGGCATAGGCATTCATGGCTTAATTGCAAATATAGCCGTAATTTCGACAGAGATATTTTCTGGGAGTGTGCCCATACCAACAGCAGCACGGGCGTGGCGGCCCGCCTCACCAAAAACCTCAATGAACAGTTCGGAACACCCGTTGATCACTTTGGGATGTTCTAAAAAATCTGGAGCGGCATTGACCATGCCGAGAACATTGAGAACACGTTCGACACGATCTAATGAGCCAAGAATATGTTGGGCTGCAGCAAGCAGGACCATGCCGGTTCGCCGCGCATGAAAATTAGAATCAGCAAGGGACACGTCTTTTCCTAC
>JANYGE010000320.1 GCA_025362535.1 Hyphomicrobiales bacterium | reverse complement strand
CGCTTTATAATGGGCGTAAATACCATCCTGAGTCGGCCTGTTATAGTAAGGCACCACAACCAAAACGGCATCCGCACCAGCTTCTTTGGCATGGCGCGTGTATTCAATCGCTTCTGCCGTGTTGTTGGAACCAGCACCTGCAATCACTGGTACGCGGCCCTTGGCTTCGGAGACGCAAATGCGCACAACGGCTTTGTGTTCTTCAGGCGTCAAGGTGGGGCTTTCGCCTGTCGTGCCCACCGGAACCAAGCCTGCGCTTCCCTCTTTTATCTGCCAATTCACGAACTTACGGAAAGCCTGCTCATCAAAAGAACCGTCTTTCATTGGCGTAATCAAAGCTGGAATTGAACCCTTAAACTGCACGAGAAACCTCACTGGTAAGAAATTAGAAACCATAAGCTGATTAGTGTCGGCGCAACATAGTCTGGCCAATTGATTACGGCAAGACTGAGACTAGACTTGTTTCTGGGTCAAAACTCGGTCTTAATTGCCACTTATCTGCTGCGCCAACTGAATGACGCTTTAGTTTAGGTAACCACACGTAATGCTCAATGATATCTCGCGCCGCAAGTTTCTAGGTGGATTGCTCTCAGCAACTGCCATGGCCATGCTGCCCTTGAGCTTGCCTGCGCTGGCTGAGCCCTCAGCACTTGCGGTGCAGGCGGTGCAAACTGCGTTGACTGGCGATTTTCTGGGTGCTGGTGATCTTGCGCAGCGCTCCGGCTATGGCGCGGCAATCAAGCTGGTTGAATTGCTCTACCTTAAAGATCACGGCGCCCAGGCTGGTTACGGTCGAATCATGGCGTTCCTCAAAGCAGCTCCAAAATGGCCGCTGACTGAAACCTTGATGAAACGTGCCGAACAGGCTTTGTTTGAAAACAATCAAGACGCTAACACAATACTCCTGCATTTCAGCTTGAAGGCCCCCGTCACACCCTATGGCAAGGTGGCTTTGACCCGTGCGCTTTATGCAACGGGGGATTCAGCGCAGGGCCGCAAATGGCTGATGTCGGCTTGGCTTGATGCCGATACAACGGCTGATACTGAAGCCCAGTTGTTGCAAGAATTTGGCAATCAAATTTCAACGAGCGATTATCGCAAGCGCCTGTGGCGTTTGATCTATGCCCAAGAATCAACCGATGCTGTTCGCGTTGGGAAAAAGCTGGGCGGCGATTATCAACGCGCGGCCAGTGTCGCACAAATGTTGCACCAAGGCACTTCCGGTGCAGATGATAAATATGCAGGCCTTTCAGGGGCGATGAGAAATGAACTTGCCATGAAATTTGCCTTGGCGCGGTTTTACCGCCGCCAAGAAAAATTTGATAAAGCCCGCTCTATTCTTGTTTCAGTTCCAGCCGATCCGGCAATCAGCGGTGATGCTGAAGCCTGGTGGGGTGAGCGCCGCATCATCATCCGGCGCTCTGTGGGTGTAAACCATTCCAAAGTTTGGAACACCGCCTATCAGATGTCGCGCGACCATGGCGTTGTTTCCGGTGATTCGGCTATCGAGGCCGAATTTCTTGCAGGCTGGATTGCTCTGCGCTATTTGCACAAGCCTGAAGTGGCACTTGAGCATTTCGCTAAGTTACAAAAACTGGCTCCCAATCGCACCGAAAAAGCCCGCGCGGCCTATTGGCTTGGGCGCACTTATTTGGTGCTGGGCGACAAAGGCCAGGCCCGTGACAATTTTGCCAAGGCAGCCACTCATTCCACGGTTTATTATGGACAGTTGGCGCGTGAGTTGATTGGCCTTGGCAGCAAGCCAGAAGAAATTGATGGCGGCAAAACGTCTAAAGCCGCTGTTATCAAAGTTCAAAATGATGAAGTGGTGCAAGCCATGCAAATCATGGCCAAAGCCGGCACCAAAAATCAAGTCAACATATTCTTGTGGTCATTGGCCAATCGCTTCGACTCTGAAGCTGAAATGAATGCAGTTGCCGCAGAAGTGCAAAACACGGCAGGCACATCATGGTCTCTCCGTCTGGCCAAAGCGGCAAGCCAGCGTGGCATTGATATTGATACCTGGTCTTATCCGGTGCGTGGCCTGCCGAATTGGGCGCAAGTTGGAAAGCCGATTGAGAAATCCATGGTGTTTGCTTTGTCACGTCAGGAAAGCGAATTCGATCCTAATGCTGGCAGTTCAGTCGGGGCTCAAGGCCTGATGCAGCTGATGCCAGGCACGGCAAAATTGATCGCACGCCAATACAGTTTGCCCTTTGAACTGGCTAAACTCAAAGGCGATCCAAGTTACAACGTGAAGCTCGGAGCAGCGCATTTGGCCGATTTGGTCGATACATTTGGCGGCTCCTATATCATGACCTTGGTTGGCTATAATGCCGGTCCGCGCCGGGCCCGCGAATGGGTTGATGAATTTGGTGATCCACGCGGCGGGCAAGTCGATCCGGTCGACTGGGTTGAATGCATTCCATTCGAGGAAACCCGCCAATATGTGCAGAAAGTAATGCAAAATCTCCACGTCTATCGATCACGTTTGGCCCCAGAAACTGTGCGCCCCATGACGATGGATCTGAAACGTGGAACGCCAGCTGATCTTACTGTTGCGAGCACCGATCCCATCGCTCCAGTGGCCGAATGCAAAGCAAAATCAAT
>JANYGE010000318.1 GCA_025362535.1 Hyphomicrobiales bacterium | reverse complement strand
CGCGCTGAACACGCAGGTTCCACAACCCGCATCTCGGGATGGGTGCACCGCGTGCGCGACCATGGTGGCGTGTTATTTTTAGATGTGCGCGATCATTATGGCTTAACCCAAGTGGTGGCCGACCCCGCATCACCGGCTTTCAAAGTGGTTGAAACTTTGCGCTCGGAATGGGTTGTTCGCATTGATGGTCTAGTGCGCAATCGCCTCGCGGGCACATCTAAAAATAACACGCCACCATGGTCGCGCACGCGGTGCACCCATCCCGAGATGCGGGTTGTGGAACCTGCGTGTTCAGCGCGGAGTTGGCCACAGGTGTGGCTGCGATAGGCATGGGTCATTGCTCAGATCCTTGAATTTGAGCGCTAAAGGCCACGGCGACTTCGATTTGTCAAGGCACCGATGGTGCCTGCTGGAATCAGCTCTTTTTTATACGTTTTTTCTTGAGCATCGGCTTGATGAGAGCATCATCAGCCAGCTTTTGTTTTGGCTTATTCCAGAACCATACAAAGGGCTTGCGGGGGCCAGAACTGGTGAGCTGGGGGCCAGTATCAAAGAAGCCGCCT
This sequence comes from Hyphomicrobiales bacterium, assembly GCA_025362535.1. Lineage (GTDB taxonomy): Bacteria > Pseudomonadota > Alphaproteobacteria > Rhizobiales > Aestuariivirgaceae > Aestuariivirga. The sequence continues at coordinate 8,826 of JANYGE010000318.1, read as the reverse complement.
TTAATCACCACTGTTGAGTTTTGATAGCCAGCCTTTTGCACAAGATCGTATAAAATAGCGGCATTTTCTGGGGCCAGACGCACACAGCCATGCGAAGCTTTGGTGCCGAGGCGGGCGATATGATAACTGCCGTGAATGGCATGGCCTTGGCCAGTGAAGAACATAGAGTTTGGCATGGGCGCATCATCCCATTCTTTTGAGAAGTGCTCTTTTTCCATGCGGAAAATATGATAGGTGCCTGAAGGTGTATCATATTGACCACCGCCCGTGGAGACGAGCCAGACATATTCAGTGGAACCATCGACCTTCACCGTCATTTTCTGGCTGACCTTGCTCACCGAAATATCAACCTTGAGCGCCCAAGCGGACACGGAAGAAACAGCCAGAGCTGAAGAGATGACGGCAGCACGCAAGAGCTTGTTGGTGAGTTTCACTTTAGTCATTCTCCAAAAATTTGATATTTGTAAACTACTCTATTGAGATTGATTGGTCGAGAGGGCAAGTTCAAAATTATGAGCCAATTTAGGAATGAGCAATGACGGATATTTTTCACAAGGATTTCAAAGCAGCGCCCTATTGGTGGGAAGAGTACCGCCCGCAAGCCTTGCCGGAAATTGATCTGCCAAATGAAGTGCGCGTGGCCATTATTGGCGCTGGCTATGCGGGCTTGTCTGCGGCCCTTGAATTGGCGCGGGCTGGTGTTGAGTGTTTGGTGTTGGATGCCGCAGAACCGGGCTTTGGGGCCTCCACGCGCAGTGGTGGTATGGTCTCAGGGGGGGTGAATGTGGGCAAGCGTTATATGTCCAAGCCCATGTCTGCTGATGAGGCCGCTCCGTTTTTGAATGATGCCGCTGATGCCTTTAGCCATATTGAAAACTTGATCGCACGCGAGAAAATTGAATGCGGTTGGCACAAGCGCGGATATTTTTTAGGGGCGTGGTGCAAGGCGCATTTTGATGACATGGCCAAGAAAGTGGCAGTGTTGAATAAAGAAGCACAATCTGATTCTTATATTGTGCCGCAGGACCAGCAGCGCGCTGAAATCGGCTCCGATTATTATCGCGGCGGCATGGTGGTGGAGCGCGCCGCCCATATTCAGCCAGCACTTTATTTCAAAGGCCTTCTAGGACTCGTGCAAAAAGCCGGTGTTGCCATTGCGGCAAAAACTGAAGTGACAGGACTTGCGCAGAACAGTGATGGCAGTTGGGCGGTTTCAACGCCGCGCGGGATGATTCGCGCTGGTGATGTTATTGTCGCCACCAATGGCTATACCGGAGGGGTAACACCCGCCTTGCAGCGGCGTGTCGTTCCGGTGGGTTCCTATATTATCGCAACAGACGAATTGCCTGCTGATCTTGCCGCCAGCATCAGCCCGCGCAATCGCAGCTTTGCCGATACGCGCCGGGTGCTCACCTATTATCGCCTGTCACCCGATGGCAAGCGTTTGATTTTTGGCGGGCGGGCAAAATTTGGGCTCACTGATCCCATCACTACGGCTCCCCTGCTCTATCAATTTATGATTGATCGTTTTCCGCAATTGGCTGGTGTGAAGATCACCCATTCCTGGACTGGCAATGTGGCCTTCACCTTGGACGAGGTGCCGCATATGGGCAAGTTTGAAAACTTGCACTATGCATTGGGGTGCAATGGCTCTGGCGTTGCGATGATGAGTTATCTTGGCCACCAGACGGCGCGCAAAATCTTGGGCAAGGTGAACCGCATCTGCGCCTTCGATCGCGAAGAGTTTCCAAGCCATCCGCTCTATACGGGCAGCACCTGGTTTCTGCCCTATATTGGCTATTACTTCAGGACACGCGATTGGATTGATCGCAGGTGGAGCTGAGAGCCACGCGGCCTATGCTTCGAGCTCTCCGCTGCGCTACGAGCACCTCAGCATGAGGGTTTATTTCCCTCATGCTGAGGTTACGCGGTAGGCGCCTCGAAACATAAGCCAAACGTGAGCTCTCGCAACACTGAGCCCCCTATCGCCGCACCATTTTCAACAGCGGGGTTTTTCCTTCCAGTTTGCGCAGGCGGGCTTCTTCGGCCTCTATGTAATTTCGCGTTAGGGGTAAGACGTTTTGGTCTTTGCCGAATTGGATTTGGAAATTATTCATACCGCCATAGCGGAAGGCGCATTCTGATCCGGCGAGATAAAGCTCCCACATGCGGCAGAAGCGTTCATCATAAAGCTCAACGGCGCGCGCGCGGTTATCTTCGAAGCGGTTGGCCCATTCGCGCAAGGTTTTGGCGTAGTGCAAACGCAGGATTTCCACATCAGTAACGTAAAGCCCCTCGCGCTCCAGATGCGGGATAACTTCGGAAAGGGCTGGAATATAGCCGCCAGGGAATATGTATTTCTTAATCCAGGCGCTGGTCGCCCCCGGGCCATCGGAACGGTTGATGGAGTGAAGCACGGCAACGCCATCATCCTTCAACAACTTTGAACATTTGGCGAAGAATTCGGGGAAATGACCAATGCCCACATGCTCAAACATACCGACTGAAACGATACGATCAAAAGGACCATCGAGATGGCGATAATCCTTCAGCAAGAATTGCGCATGGCCTTTGAGACCCCGCTGATTGGCGCGCTCATTTGAGAGCTTATGTTGCTCCTCAGATAGGGTGACACCCGTTACATCGGCCCCACAGACTTCCGCCAAATATAATCCAAGACCGCCCCAACCCGAACCAATATCAAGCACTTTCATGCCCGGTTTAATATTGAGCTTGGCCGCAAGGTGGCGTTTCTTGGCGAGTTGAGCTTCTTCCAGCGTGGAATTTTCATTTTCAAAATAGGCACAGGAATATTGGCGGTCTCGGTCTAAGAACAAATCATAGAGAAGGCCGGAGAGATCATAGTGATGGGCTACATTCTCTTTGGCTCTACCCACCGGATTGTGCTGGTGCAGGCGGCGGAACGCCATGCGCGATTTATGCACAAACTTGTGGAGCGGATGATATTGGGTGGTGCCAACATTTTGCATGACCAAAGCGAGGAAGTCATAAATCTTGCCTTGCAGCATCTCAAGGCTACCATCCATGTAGCATTCACCCAAAAACAAATCAGGGTCGAGCGCCACACGGCGGGCCGCAGCACTGCTGGTGAATTTAACATGGGCGCTGGGGCTGCTGCCATCGCCATAAAGCCGCGTTTGGCCGTTCCAATAGGTTACGGTCAGATTTCCTTTGCGCACCAATACTTTTAGAATGCGATCTAAAATCATCTTACACCTCACGCCAATTCGTGAGCCGACAACACCAAACGCGTGCCGCCGAACGCACGTTTCAGATTATAATTAAGCATGACAATTTAATGTCGGCAAGAACGATATTAATATATCGTTAACTACATTGCGCCGTCATATGCCAAGCGCTTTCAGCGAAGCGTGGCTTGCTGACAAGGCTGCTTTTTTGGCTATCTTTGCAGGCATAATAACGCAATGCAGAGGTGGCCACGGCCACGGCGTCTTTTTCCTGTTTGGCAGTCATCGGAGAAACCGCCATGGCATAACCACCTTCGGTTTGCGGTGCAAAATCCAGCTTATAGGTTTTGCCATTATAGAAAATGGGCTCTGAACGCGCCTTGCCCTGCACCACAGCTACATCTGGTTCATTGGTAATGCGCACGAGGCTTGGGGATTTGGTACAAGCAGCGAGCAGTGCCGCACTCAAAATAACGATATGGGTTCGATTCATGCAAGGGCTTTTAGCCTTGGAACCCTCGACGCGGCAAGCAGAAGCTGGCATAGCGCGTGAATTATGACCAAATTTGATTCAGCCGCCCTGCTCTCCCCCCGCGCCAACTCCGCTGATGAAGGGGCCATCATCCGCATGTCGCAACGCACCCGCGAGTTGCGCGCTGCGGGCCAGGATATTGTGGCCCTGACAGTTGGTGAGCCTGATTTTGATACGCCGCTCAATATTCGTGAAGCCGCCAAGGAGGCGATGGATCAAGGCTTCACTCATTACTCTCCAGTTTCCGGCATGCCGGAACTGCGCGAAGCCATTGCTGCGAAGTTACGAAGTGAAAATGGCTTGGCCTATCAGGCAGCCAACGTGGTTGTGGCCAATGGCGTAAAGCAGGCCATCAACAATGCCATTCTTTCGCTGATCGGCCCTGGCGATGAAGTGGTTATTCTGGCGCCCTATTGGGTTTCCTATGAGGGTTCAATCAAGCTAGCACAGGGCACACCTGTGGTGCTGCACTCGAATGTGGCGGAAAACTATAAGGTTCCAACAGCGCGCATTGCTGCAGCTCTCACGCCAGCCACAAAGCTATTGATTATCAACTCACCATGCAATCCCACGGGAGCTGTTTGGAACCGCGCGGAACTGGAAGAGATTGCTGTTCTGGTGCGTGCCCATCCGCGCTTGATGGTTTTGGCCGATGAGATTTATGAATATATTTTGTTTGATGGTGAGATGATCTCGTTTGGGTCCTTACCCCACATGCTGGAGCGCACGATAACCCTGAATGGGTTTTCCAAAGGCTTCGCCATGACTGGGTGGCGGCTTGGCTATGCTGCAGCCCCACTGCCTATCGCCCAAGCTATGGGGCGGATGCAGAGCATTGTCTCAGCCGGCGCCAATCAATTTGTGCAGCGCGCTGCCGTCGCGGCACTGCACGGGCCTCGTGATGAGGTTGAGACCATGCGTGTACAATATCAAGCGCGGCGTGATTTTGTTTTGGCGCAGTTGCGGGCCATTGTCGGCGTGGTGATTGCCGATATTCCGGGAACATTTTATGCGTTCCCCGATGTCTCGGCATTTCTCGGTAAGAAATCCGGCAATCATGTGATTGAGAACACCGAGCAGCTTTGCGATTTTCTGTTAGAACAGCATGGCGTTTCAATTGTGCCGGGATCAGCCTTTGGCGCGGAAGGCTCAGTTCGGCTTTCATTCGCAGCAAGTTCCGCTGATCTGAAAAAAGCCCTGGCGCGGATTGCGACAGGGCTGGAGAGCTTGGTTTAACGTTTTTTCTCCTTCCCAAGTTTGGGAAAGGTGTCGCGCGGAACGCGTGACAGATGGTGCGATCCACCCACCTCCTTGCGGGGAGGGATAGTACTTGAAGTTACTCCGCCGCCAATTTCAACTTCGTCTTTGGCTTTGGCAATTGCTTGGCGAGGTCGATTACTTTTTCTTCCACATCCATGATTTTGGCTGCGAGCTCTTCCATATCGCTGGTGGTTGAGGCCACCGCCTCTTCCACTTTTTCCAGACGTGGATCACTCACCACAGCTTCATCAGGAGCACCAGCAAAGCGACTGAAAATCCAGGTGAAGAGTTTTGAGATGTCGTCCATCACAATATAGAATGATGGCACAAAGATCAGGCTGAGGAAGGTGGCTGCAATCAAGCCGCCGACCACGGCAATGGCCATGGGCGCGCGGAATGAGCCACCCTCACCAATACCGAAAGCCGAAGGCAACATGCCAGCACCCATAGCAATCGTGGTCATCACGATGGGGCGCGCACGTTTGCGACCTGCATCAACAATAGCATCAATGCGGGCCATGCCATGTTTTTTGCGTTCAACCGCAAAGTCAATGAGCATGATGGCGTTTTTGGCGACAATACCAATCAACATCAACATGCCTATGACCACCGGCATGGAGAAAGCGTTGTTGGTACTGAGCAAAGCAATCACCACACCACCAATCGAGAGCGGCAAGGAGAGCAGAATTGCGAAAGGTTGGAACACATCGCCCAAGAGCAGAACCAGCACAACCAGCATCAAAACAATGCCGAGCATGGCAGACTTCAAGAACTCTGCGAACACTTCATTCTGCAACTCGGAATCGCCACCTTCCTCGATAATGACCGAGGGAGGAAAATCGAGCTTCTTTGCGGTTGCTTTGATCAAATCAGCAGCTTCACCCAACTGAACACCGGGTGGCACATCGGAGCCAATAGTAGATTGGCGCTGACGGTCATAACGTTTGATTGAACTTGGGCCGCGCGAGAATGAAACATCGGCCACAGCAGAAAGCGGCACGGATACGCCCGTCGACGCAATCACCCGTAGATTGGAGATTTCATCAAACTGGGCCCGTGAAGCCTCAGGAATTTGCACGCGGATGGGAATCTGTCGATCACCGACGCTAAACTTCGCCAGCAATGGACCAAAATCACCAATCGTAGCCACCCGCACAGTTTGCGAGATTTGCTGCGCGGTGATGCCAAGCTTGGCGGCTTGCGCTGATTTTGGAATGATCTTGATTTCAGGGCGATCAAGCCCACCTTCGGCAGCGGGAGCACGCAGTTTTGGCTCTTTGCGTAAAGCAGCTTCCAACTTGCCAACCGCCTCATCCAAAGCCTTGGGATCATTTGACAAGATATTGAACTTCACATCGCGCTCACCACGATCATTGATCTTGGCCCAGCGCACATCTGGCAGGTTTGAAAGCTGAGGCAGAATTTCCGCTTCAATGCTTTCTTGCGGTTTGGTTCTGCCATCGGCGGGCACGAGAGGAATGCTTATGCCTGTCAGCCAGTTGATAGAGGTGATTGTCGGATTGAGAATGCCGGTGAGCAGCCCCACATCGCGGTGGCGCAAGTTCACAAAAATGGCGGCATTGCGAGGTTCAACGGAACCGGTTGGTGAGGCACCACCCAGCACGAAGACTTTAGACACTTCTTTATTGCCGCGAATGACTTTGGCCATCGCATCGGTCGTCTTGAGGGTTTGATCAAGACGGGTTCCCGGCGGCAATTCAACCGACAATACAAAGCGAGAATTATCGCCCGGTGGAATGAAGCCTTTCGGCAAAAGCGGAATGAGAAGTGTTGACGCAAATAAAATACCAAAGGCCGCAAGCACTGTTACGTAGCTCATCACCCGAGGCCATGAGCTATGCAAGGCGGCAGGCGTGTTGATATGTTCGCCTTCATTGTCATGCATCGAGAATGTGCGTTCTTTGCCGAACGACAAGACGGAACGCCAAGCCAAGAAGAGAAACAACAGTGCTGTTGCTGCGGCAGTCGCAAGCAAAGCAAAGCTGAAGAAACCGACAATGAAGGACGGCAATTCGGGCGCAAAGCTCAAGCCAAATTTAACGGCAATCAGCACCATGGATGCAGCGAGGCCATAGGCAACCCAATCCCACATTTTATTGACACGCGCCGTAACCGGAGCTTTGCGTCCAACAGTTGGAGCCCAATTTAAGAAATGCAGCAGCCTGATATAGGCGCGCAGCAAGGGGCCTGGCTCATGTTCTTCATGATGCGTGGGGCGCATCAGATAGGCGGCCATCATCGGGGTGATGAGACGCGCAACCAACAGAGAGAACAACACAGCCACAGCAACCGTGAGGCCGAATTGCTTGAAATATTGCCCAACAATGCCACCCATGAAGGACACTGGCACGAAGATCGAGACAATTGAGAAGGTGATGGCGATTACGGCGAGGCCGATTTCGTCGGCAGCTTCCATGGCGGCCCGATAAGGCGATTTGCCCATGCGCATGTGGCGCGCAATATTTTCGATTTCCACAATGGCATCATCGACCAGAATACCCGTGGCCAAGGTGAGGCCGAGGAAGGATACCAGATTGAGCGAGAAGCCCATCAAGCCCATAACCCAGAATGTGGGGATGGCAGATAATGGCAAGGCCATGGCTGAAATTAAGGTGGCCCGCCAATCGCGCAAGAACAGCAGCACGACGAGAACCGAAAGGATCGCACCTTCCATCAGCGTTTCCATGGCAGATGTGTAATTGCCATAGATAAAGTAAACCGTGTCATCGACCAGCGTGAATGTGGCGGTGCCATTATTGGCCGCTTGGATTTCAGCAACTTTGGCGGCCACACGGTCGCCTACAGCTGTCGAGCTTGCACCTTTTGACCGATAGATCGAGAAGGTCACAACGCTATCGCCATTATAACGGGCGAAAGAGCGCAATTCAGAGGTGCTGTCGGTTATCGTACCGAGATCGCCCAGCGTGGTTTTGCGTCCACCGGGAAGTGAGATTTTGGTTTCGCGCAATTCTTCTAAAGTGCGAACCCCACCCAAGGTGCGAATCGCCTGCTCATGATTGCCAATATCGCCGCGACCAGCGCCGAAATCGGCATTGGTTTCGGCAAGCTGGCTGTTAATGCTGCCAGCGGTTACGCCAAGCGCCTGCAATCTTTGCGGATCAAGATCAACGCGGATTTCACGGTCAGCCCCGCCGAAACGATCAACCCGGCCAACACCAGCCAAGCCTTGCAGCTGGCGCTTGACCACATCATCAACATACCAAGACAATTGTTCCAGAGTCATGCCGGGGGCAGACACCGCATAGGTTTGGATGGCTTGGCCTTCAACGTCGACCCGTTGCACGATCGGCTCATCAACCCCGCCCGGAAGATTGCCGCGTATTTTCGAAACAGCGTCTTTTACATCTTCAAGCGCTTTGTCGGTCGGAATTTCCAGACGAAACTCAATAGCCGTGTTTGACGCTCCATCGGTCATGGTGGATGTGATGTGCTTTACACCAGTGATCGATGCGACAGCATCTTCAACTTTTTTAGTAATCTGGCTTTCGAGTTCAGCCGGCGTTGCCCCTGATTGGCTGACTGTCACCAAAATCACCGGAACGTCAATGTTGGGGAACTGGGTGATCGGCAAATTGCGGAAGCTGAAAATGCCCACCATCATCAGCACGAAGAACATTAATATAGGCGGAACCGGATTTCGGATTGACCAAGCTGAAATATTGAAATTCATGATTTGAACTATTCCGTCGATTTAAGAATTACAGGGGATACAGCATCGCCGTCACGCACGAAGCTTCCAGCGCGCGCCACATAGATGTCTCCGGGTGCAACACCATTGGTGAT
>JANYGE010000306.1 GCA_025362535.1 Hyphomicrobiales bacterium | reverse complement strand
ACTTCAGCCATGCGGCACTTTATCATGGCGACAAGTTTTTTAAAGGGCGTCTAACAGACACTATGAAACGCAGAAATTTCCTTGCTCTTCTCCTTGTGCCGCGCGCGGTTTGGGCCCATTCTTTTAAGCTGGGAGCAATCGCTATTGGCCATGCGTGGGGCCTGCCATCGAATAGTCCAGAAACAAGCGTGATGATGCCATTGCTCAATACGGGCACTGAAGCTGATGCACTTATTTCGGCTTCATCTCCCACCGCGCAAGCCGTTGAATTTCGTGATAGCGACACAAAACTTGAAGAGTTTGCTTTGGAGCCAAACCATCCTTTCCCCATGCGGGCCGTGGCAAAACATTTGCAGTTGGTTGGTCTTGCAAAACCATTGTCTAAGGGAGAAAAACTGCAGCTCACGCTTAATTTTAAAATTGCCGGACAGATCAGCATAGACGTTTATATCGCCGATAAAGCAGGGGACTAACATGAAAGCAAAAATTACATGGCTGAATGGCCGGGTCTTTGTGGGTGAATCAGGTTCCGGCCATGCCATAGTCATGGATGGTGCACCCGAAAATGGCGGGCGCAATCTCGGGGTGCGCCCCATGGAAATGATGTTGCTTGGTCTTGGCGGATGCACCGCCTTTGATGTCGTTATGATCCTCGAAAAATCCCGCGAAAAAGTAACGGGTTGCGAAGTCTCATTGGAAGCAGAACGCGCTACTGAAGACCCCAAAGTATTCACCAAAGTGAAAATGATTTACCGCCTCAAGGGTGAAAACTTAAAGCCCGCGGCTGTGGAGCGCGCCATAAAGCTTTCTGCAGACAAATATTGCTCAGCCTCAAAAATGTTTGAGAAAACTGCGGCGATCGAACATGAATGGATTGTTGAATAGCTGCTGACATCTCCTGACAATTGGTTTTGCTATCACTTCTGCAAGACCTTGATCAATAAAACTGATCCTGTCCGAGGAGAAACACAAATGAAATACTGGATTGCAGTCGCATCCGCCAATCATGTGGCGCGTGGGCGGGCGCAAGGGTTTATGCAGGTTAATCACGGGAAGTCAGCGCCGCTGAAGCGGATCAAACCTGATGATATGGTTTGTTATTATTCACCGCTTAGAGAGTTCGGGGGCATGGAAAAACTTCGGGCTTTCACCGCCATTGGAAGAGTCAAAGTCGGAGACATTTATCAAGGCGATATGGGCGGCGGCTTCACGGCCTTTAGGCGTGATGTCGAGTGGTTTCACTCAAACAATGCCGAAATTGAACCCCTGTTGCAAAACTTGGAATTCACCCGTGGCAAAACCAATTGGGGTTATCAAATGCGCTTTGGATTGTTCGAAATCGGTGCTGCCGATATGGCCTTCATCGCAAAGGCGATGGGTGCTCAAGCTCTGCCATATTTGGATTGATCTCGAGCAACAGTTTCCGCCTGATTGCTTCGGCGTATTGCTGATAATTTGCCACGACAAGAACAAAATTCTCAGGCCCTGCTGCAACATATTTCTGATAATATGCGCCCAGCTCGCTGTCATCAGTTTCGATGGCTAGACCATTTACTGTCACACCCGCGGCCATCCGCATTCGTTGCGCATCCGCCAACTTAAAATGCGGTTCGCGCAACTCCCATGATTCCTTTCCATCCCCAGAAACATCAATCACTTTGCGAGAGCTGAACACCGTGCCATCGTTTAGCATCGCCAACCCATAAGCAATAGCATTAGCTATGCCAGTGCCTCCGTTCATGCGGCGCGAAAAACTGGCTGCCACCTCAGCAAATACCTTTCCCTCGCCCGCCGATGATATGATGTACCACCCACTTTCAAACTTCTGCTCGTCAGGGTCACCCCATATCAGTAGATTTACGGCGATGCGATGATAGGGCCCGGTGGTTGCCGCCGCCAGGATGGCTGGATCGCGAAACGCCGCTGCGATTCCCCCCACCTGTATGGCGTATTCTTTTGCACTCACACTGCCTGAACAATCGACGGCTAGAACCAAGGCCAAATCAACCTTTTCGGGGGCTGCAGCGAGAGGCAAGGCCCAAAGTTGCAGGGCCACATATAGAGCAAACCAAAACTTCATTTCAGCGAGACTAGCCGAATTTTTGAAATTTTACATCACAGTATGGTGATCGTCTTTTGCAATATCATTATAAAATTCCTGCTATGCAAAGAGCTATGATTAAGTTGGACGAAACATGGCGTCAGGCTCTCCAAGCTGAGTTCGATGCGCCTTACATGGCAGAGCTGAAAGCCTTTCTGGTGAGAGAGCGTGAGGCAGGCAAGCAAATCTATCCCAAGGGTTCGGAATGGTTCAATGCATTGAACTTAACTCCTTTGGATAAAGTGCGGGTGGTGATCTTAGGGCAGGACCCCTATCATGGTGAAGGTCAAGCCCATGGCTTATGTTTTTCGGTGCGGCAGGGGGTCAAGCCACCGCCGTCACTGGTAAACATTTACAAGGAACTCAAAGCCGATCTCGGTGTCACGGCACCTGCCCACGGAAATTTGGAGGCTTGGGCAAGTCAAGGCGTGTTGCTTTTAAATTCAGTTCTAACCGTCGAAGCAGGTAAAGCCGCATCGCATCAAGGGCAGGGCTGGGAGCGCTTCACCGATGCAATAGTGCGTGCGGTGAATGAGCAGCAGCGCCCCATCGTCTTTGTTCTTTGGGGCAATTACGCCCAGAAAAAAGCCAGCTTTGTAGATCGCAGTCGCCATCTGGTCATCAGCTCGGCGCATCCGTCACCGCTATCTGCTCATAATGGATTTTTGGGGTCGAAACCATTTTCAAAAATTAACGCCTTCCTGGTTGCAAATGGAGGAGCCGAAATCCACTGGACTTGATTGCTTTTTCATGCGCTACAAACTAGAATAAGTTTATGCGCAATCATTCAGTGTTCACGTGGTTCTATGCAGCTTTAATAGGCAGCCTCTTATCGTTTTCACATGCCTTTGGCCAAGACACACCCGTTTTCGAAAGCTTGGCCAAACAGGCCATTTTGGTTGATGCAAAATCGGGTCTCATTTTTTATGAGAAGGACGCCGACACAGCAATTCCTCCCGCCAGCATGAGCAAATTGGTAACCCAAGCGATTGTATTTGATGGCCTGAAGCGGGGCGAGTTGAAACTCGACCAAACCATTAAGATCAGCGAAAATGCATGGCGACGCGGCGGCACGAAAGCCGGTGGATCGACAATGTATGCCGTGGTCAATTCTGAAATTTCGATCGATAATTTGTTGCATGGCGCCATCATTCAATCCGCCAATGACGCTTGCATTGCTTTGGCCGAAGCGATTGGGGGAACTGAGAAAGGTTTTACCCAACGCATGGCAATCAAGGCGCAAGAATTAGGCATGACCCATAGCACCTTCGGCAACGCAACGGGTTTACCTGATCCAAAGCAACGCATGAGTGTCAGAGACCTTGCAGTTATCGCGCGCTATATTATCAACACTTTTCCTGACTACCAAAAAATCTACAGTGAGCCAGAATTTACGTGGAATAAAATTACACAACAAAACAGAAATCCACTGCTCAAAGATTATCCCGGTGCCGATGGCATGAAAACGGGTTTCACCAAAGAAGCTGGCTATGGCATGGTTGGTTCCGCCACGCGCAATGGCAGGCGCTTGATTATGGTGATTGCCGGGCTCACCTCAATCGAAGAGCGCAAAGTTGAAGCGCAGAAATTATTGGATTGGGGCTTCAATCAATTCAAAACCATTGATATTTATGAGGCCGGAGAAACCGTGGCACGTGCCCGTGTTTGGGGCGGGGAGACACGCTGGGTAAATTTGATCACACCAGATAGCTTGCAACTCGCCCTATCCACACCCGAGCAAGCCAAAGCTGACGTGCGCATGAGTTATACAGGCCCACTTATTGCACCTGTGAAAGCTGGAACGCCAGTGGGGGTGGTGCGTATTCTAGTGGATGGCAAAACAGTGTCAGAGGTCCATCTTGTCACTGCAACAGATATTCCAGCCATCGATTCGATGTGGCAAAAAGCTTATGACAGCGCTTTGATCATGCTCTTTGGCTCGTAACATGTTCATCACTTTTGAAGGCGGTGAAGGCACTGGCAAGTCTACACAGATAAAATTACTGGCCGATCGCTTGATTGCACAGGGCCGTGCGGTTATTTTAACCCGCGAACCAGGCGGCACCAAACAAGCTGAGGCTTTGCGCAGCTTGCTGGTTTCGGGTGATACGGATCGCTGGTCGGCAGAAAGCGAAGCGCTTTTAAACTATGCCGCACGTGATAGCCATTTGCACCAGGTGATCAGACCGGCACTTACGGCAGGATCCACTGTGCTCTGCGACCGCTTTATGGATTCAACCCGGGCTTACCAAGGCTATGCAGGAGCTTGCACATTTCACCTGCTCGACGAGTTAGAACGCAGCATCGTGGGAGACACGCGGCCCACGCTTACTTTTGTATTTGATCTCGATCCGGTGATCGGCCTCGCCCGCGCCAAGTCACGCGGTGATGGAGCTGAGGATCGTTTCGAACGCAAAGGCCTTGCCTTTCACCAGCGTCTCCGCAATGGCTTTCTCGAAATTGCCCAAGCAGACCCTCAGCGCTGCCGTGTGATTGACGCCAGCCAAGACATGACAGCCGTCGCTGCTGCAATTTGGGGCCACCTTAATGGCTGAGGAACCCGAAGATCCGCGCGAGGTCGCCTGGCATCCGCGCCTTGCGGCGGAACTCGTGGGGCATACTGAAACTGCGAATCGGTTCTACAAAGCTTTTGATGAGGGCAGGCCGCACCATGCTTGGCTATTGACCGGCCCCAAAGGTATCGGCAAAGCCACTCTGGCTTATAGGCTTGCAGGTCATGTATTGGGGCAAAAGAACCAGGCCCAGACGACAAGATGGATCGGTGCGCGTTCGCATCCCGATCTTTTTGTTTTGGAGCGAAAGCTGGGCGATACCAAGCCCCGCAAACTCAAAACTGAAATCTCGGTAGATGATGCGCGTGGCCTATCCGAATTTTTCTCTCACACCTCGTCTGGTGGCTGGCGCGTCGGGTTAGTTGATGCCGCCGATGACCTCAACACCGAATCTGCCAATGCTTTATTGAAGTTAGTCGAAGAACCTCCACCACATTGTATGTTAATTCTGGTCTGCAATTTGCCCGGTCGTTTGCTGCGCACGATGAAATCCCGCTGCACCAGATTGCCTGTTTCCACCTTAACTGAATCCGAAATCTTGCATGTTTTGAATGGGTTGCCGTTAGACCCTAAACCCAACGCTGAGGATGCTCTGAGTGCGGCAACTCTTTCCGGTGGAAGCCCGGGGCGGGCTCTTTCACTTCTCACCTCTGAAGCTGCGAAGGCCTTCCAAGCATTCCTGAAAACCCAAAGGCATAACGCATCGAGTGTTATTGCACTGGGTAATCGGTTTGCCGGGCGATCCGCCACTGTTGATGATTTCAACATATTCATTGATTTGCTGCTGGGTTGGACGGCCGAAAAAGCTTCTGCTCAAGGCAATGCCGCTTTGGCACAAGCCCACGCCAAGATTGCGGAAAATCTTCGCATCACCAATGGCTTTAACCTTGATCGCCGCCAAGCCGTGATTGCCGCGGTCAGCCTCGTGCAAGAAGCCTTGAAGGCGGCGTGATTTCGGGGCATTGAGTGCCGTATGAGCAAAAAACCTTATTTGATTTCAACTGCCATTCCGTATGCCAATGGAGCGCCTCACATTGGCCACGCCTATGAGCGCATCGCCACTGACGTGATGGCGCGCTTTCAACGCTTGGATGGCGCTGATGTGATGTTCATTACGGGCATGGATGAGCATGGCCAGAAAATGCAGCAAACGGCAACACGCGAAGGTATTACGGCGCAAGAATTGAGCGATAGAACCGCCACACTTTTTGAAACGATGGGCGAACAGCTCAATGCCGTGACCGATGATATCGTGCGCACCACTTCTGAGCGTCACAAAGCAGCTGTCACCGAAATTTGGAAACGCATGGAAGCGGCTGGCGATATTTATCTCTCAAAATATGCTGGTTGGTACTCCGTGCGCGATGAGGCCTATTACGGCGAAGATGAAATTGAAGAGCGCGAAGGCCGCAAGTTCTCGATTAAAACATCCACACTTGTGGAGTGGGTGGAAGAGGAAAGCTATTTCTTCAAACTCTCCGCCTATGCCCAACCCCTGCTTGATCACTATGCCAAAAACCCTGACTTCATTGTGCCTGAACAATATCGCAATGAAATCACTTCGTTTGTAGCTGGTGGTCTACGCGATCTCTCAATCAGCCGCACCACATTTGACTGGGGCATTCCAGTGCCGGGCAATCCCAAACACGTGATGTATGTATGGGTCGATGCGCTCACCAATTATATTACGGCCACAGGCTTTCCAGATGAAACCGGCCCCTTGGCGCATTATTGGCCAGCGGCCGCCCATGTGATCGGTAAAGACATTGTGCGCTTCCATGCTGTCTATTGGCCCGCTTTTTTGATGTCGGCCAAGCTGGCTTTGCCCAAGCAAATTGTGGTCCACGGCTTCTTGTTCAACAAGGGCGAGAA
>JANYGE010000281.1 GCA_025362535.1 Hyphomicrobiales bacterium | reverse complement strand
CACATCTCCCGCTCATCCAGCAGAACTGCACAAACCAGTTAAGGGTGCTATCGAATTCAAAAGCGTGGATTTCAGATATGCAGCGCGCCCCGAGGCAAAAGTATTGAGCGCTATTTCCTTCGTTGCCAATCCCGGTGAAGTGATCGCCATTGTTGGTCCATCAGGGGCTGGCAAAACCACGCTCTATGCTTTGCTGCAGCGGTTCCAAGAGCCAGAAAAAGGCCTGATCAGTTTGGATGGCATAGATATTTCAAAGCTCAATTTGGAAGACCTGCGCGGCGCCATTGCAACAGTGCCGCAAGACCCCACAATTTTTTCAGGCACTATAGCCGAGAACATTCTCTTGGGCCGCCCTGACGCAAGTGCTGAAGATGTGATTGCCGCGGCCAAAGCTGCGCGCGTGGCCGAGTTTGCCGAAAAGCTTCCACTGCAATATGAAACCCTGCTGGGCGAGCGAGGTGTTACGCTCTCTGGTGGCCAGCGCCAGCGCCTCGCCATTGCGCGCGCCATCTTGCGCAATGCCCCAGTGCTGCTGCTTGATGAAGCCACCAGTGCTCTGGATGCTGAAAGTGAATCGCTCATTCAGGAGGCCCTGGAAGGCCTCACCAAAGGCCGTACCACTTTGGTGATCGCCCACCGCCTGGCAACGGTGCGCAGTGCTGATCGCATTATTGTTTTGGATCAGGGCAAAACCGTGGGCCAAGGCACCCACGCGCAACTGCTAAAGAAAAGCCCGCTCTATGCAAAATTGGCGAAGTTACAGTTCACAGCGCAATAATTAGCGTTCAGTAAGCTTCAACTCAATCCGGCGATTTTCTGATTTTGCTTCTTCCGTATCACCCGGAGCGAGCGGCTGGAATTCACCAAAGCCCGCAGCCACCAGATGATTGGGCGAGACGCCTTGCGCCACTAGAAATTTCACCACTGAAATTGCACGCGCCGCTGAAAGCTCCCAATTCGACTTAAACACACTGTTGCGCAATTGATCCGTATCCGTATGGCCATCCACACGCAACACCCAAGCAATATCAGGCGGGATTTCTGTTTCAAGCTGCTTGATTGCATCGGCCAATTTCAGCATTTCTGCTTGGCCAGCATCATTCAAATCGGCATTGGCTTTGGGAAAGAGCACTTCAGCCTGAAACACAAAGCGATCCCCCACCACCAGAATATCTGACCGCTGCGATAGAATTTGCCGCAAGCGCCCGAAGAACTCAGAGCGGAATTTTGAAAGCTCTTGCACCTTTTGCGCAAGTGCGGTGTTTAACCTGCGGCCCAAATCGGCAATCTGGGTTTCTGATCCACGATTGCGCGCTTCACTATCATCAAGCAAAGCCGAAATTTGCGAAAGCTGGCGGCGCATCGCTGCAATTTGTTGATTGAGCAATTCAACTTTCGCCAAAGCATCAGATGAAAGTTTCTTTTCATCATCCAATGCTGTCTGCAATCCCGTAATGGTTGAACCTGCCGAAGTGGCATTATTATTTTCAGCCTG
Source organism: Hyphomicrobiales bacterium (assembly GCA_025362535.1). Classification (GTDB taxonomy): domain Bacteria; phylum Pseudomonadota; class Alphaproteobacteria; order Rhizobiales; family Aestuariivirgaceae; genus Aestuariivirga. Next base: position 2,694 of record JANYGE010000281.1, on the reverse strand, counting down.
CAGGCTTGCCAGCAAATCTGCCGTCTTAACTTTCTGCGCATTGAGATCATCGGTCAGTGCCAAAAGCTGCGCATCTGAATCAGCCTTGCTGGCTTTTTCCAAAGCCAGAAGCTGGGTGAGTTCAGAGATCTGCGATTTTAATTGCCCAAGGGCTGAATCCTGCCCGGAGATTTGCCGTGCCAAAAGAAACTGCGCGATCATAAAAACCGAAAGCAAAAAGATGATGACCAGCAACAGCTGGGCCATAGCATCCACAAAGCCCGGCCAATAAGGCGCATCTTCATTCCGGCGGCGGCGCGAAAGTGCCATTACTCGACGCGCCCTTTACCCGTGCTGCGGATGAGCAGCCGTTGTATTTCAGCCTGTTGCACCTGCTGCGACTGTATCCACTGCCGCACCATTTTCTGTTCTTCCCGCATTTGCTGCACCAGATTGGCCACCGCATCAGCCAATTGTTCCGTAGCATTCTCGCTATCTGCAGCTCCCATAGCCGAGGAGCCACGGCCATGCTCCAATTGCGTGCCAAACTTCTCAAATGATTTTTGCAAATTCTGCAGATCAAGACGGAGGAAAGCTGGCATCATCGAACCGCCACCATCACCCGCTTGCACATCGGTGATGGTTGAAAGCCAATCTTCCAAATTATGATAGAATCGGTTTTGCGCCTGGCCGGCATTCAAATCCAGAAAGCCCAATATCAATGATCCTGCCAAACCAAACAGGGATGACGAAAACGAAAGCCCCATGCCTTCGAGCGGCTTCTGCAACCCGCGCTTTAACTCATCAAACACCTGCGCCGATTGCGAAGACCCCACATCAAGATTGCGGATCGCTTCGCCCACTGATTGCACCGTGTTGAGCAGGCCCCAGAAGGTTCCGAGCAAGCCAAGAAAAATCAAAAGGCCGATCAGATAGCGCAGCAGATCACGCGATTCATCAAGCCTGGAGGCCAGTGAATCCAAAAGCGAGCGCATGGTTTGCGGCGACAAGACCGTGCGCCCCGAAGCATCACCCAAAATAGTCGACATGGGAGCCAAAAGTTGCGGCGGTTCCTGCTCATTGCCCTGCCCCACTTTAAACCCGTTCAGCCAATTCACCTCCGGAATAAGCCGCCACACCATACGAAACGCCAGCAGCGTTCCCAGCACAAGGGTGACCACAATGAGCCCATTCAAAAATGGATTGGCCATGAAAGCCGTTTTAATCGTTGGGAACAAAACTGCAGCAATAATCCCAACAATCAGCGTGAAAACCAACATATGAACAATTTTCACATGCGGCTTTTCAGCAATAATAACCTCTTGCGCCATAACCACCCTTCATCCCCGTTGTGCACCACTGTGCTTATAGAAGATCAATGTAGACGATTAAATGTCGGATGGGGAGAGGGGAAAGTAGTTGTAATTTGGGCCTTGTTTGAATATCTCTTTTTTGCTATATATTTATTTATGACGTGGACAGTGCTTGCACTCAATGTTCTGGTTGAAAATGAAATTCTCGCTTTGCCAAAGGATATGCGGGCGCGTCTGGCAAGGATAACAAGTCTTATCGAGCAACATGGTTTTGAGGGCTTGCCCCGCGAAACAGTAAAGCATCTCGATGAAAAACTTTGGGAACTGCGCATTACAGGCCGCGATGGAATTTCACGAGCAATTTATGTGACAGCAACGGGCAAACGTATGGTGATCGTAAGGGTTTTCATTAAGAAAACGCAAAAGACACCGAAGAATGAATTAGAGATCGCCCGCCAACGGGCAAAGGAGATTCGATGAAAAAGATTTCTGTACTACACACCGAGTGGATGAAAGATGCAGCTTACCGGAAAGAGTATGATGCACTCGAAGAGGAGTTCGCTCTCGCTTCGGCAATGATCGCAGCAAGGTCACGGGCGGGACTAACACAAGAGCAACTGGCCACAAAAATGAAAACCACCCAGAGCACAATTGCGAGACTTGAAAGTGGCAAGACACTTCCATCGGGTCGCACACTGCAAAGGATTGCAGAGGCTACGGGGAGCAGGTTGAAGATTGTATTTGAGAATGCGGCTAAATCTTCGAAAGGAAAAGCAGCTTAATTTTCTAAACTTACACCAACAAGAAAAGAATCGATGCTTACCGCAGCTTCAAGTACTTCAAAGAGAAAGCCCTCGGGCTCATGCTGCATAAATTAATTCCCTGCTGGCATCGATCGAACGTTTCAAATACGGATTTTTTATTGGCACATCTTCAGAAAGATCAACTTTGCGCCCAACGATTTTTTCCAAATCATTTGAAAAATTGAAAAATTCCTTCAAACCTTGACGCCGCTGGCCATAATCAAATCGCGCTATGACATCAAAATCACTTCGCAATTCATCGAAGTCTACGCCACGCGCAGCTGAACCGAAAACCTCAAGCCTCAGAATGCCATGCTTCCTGCAAAGTGCGGCAATCTCAACTTTGTGTTTGGCGATAGAAGGATGCATCGTCGGAACTTACCACAATAATTTAATCCCCCATCCCCTTATTAATCTCTTCCGTCATCTTCTTCGCATCGCCAAACAGCATCAGTGTGTTGTCGCGCCAGAAGAGGCCATTGTCGATTCCGGCGTAACCTGAGCTCATGCCGCGTTTGATGAACATTACGGTTTTGGCTTTCCACACTTCCAGAACCGGCATGCCGTATATCGGCGAGGTGGGGTCTTCTTTGGCAGCT
>JANYGE010000278.1 GCA_025362535.1 Hyphomicrobiales bacterium | reverse complement strand
AATTTCTTTCATTTTCTTTTTATCCTAATTTTCTTGAGCCTAAATCTAATCCGTCTGGCAGCTTGGGCAATCGCACCACCCTCTAAAATCTTGCCTGTATCCTTGTCAATCCCAGCGATATTCTCACCTGAAATATATCTGTCTGTTCCCAGCCTGTAAATTTTCCTTGCCACCAAAAACGCAGGAATTCCCTTGAGTGCCGCTGCACCTTCGGCATGGGCTTGATTGTAGCCATAATCATCTTTGGGGCCGACATAGATAAAACCAACAGTCGCATCTGCAGCTAAGGCCGGTTGTGACATGAGTCCGGCTGATGTGAGGCCGAGCACGGTTCCGGCAGCGGTCGTCTTGAGAAGCTGACGGCGGGAAAGCATAGGGTCTTTGGTCATTAATTCGCTCCTGTTGGATGTTTTGAAATCAATTAAAGTCCTGTTAAGAAAGTGTATGCAATCTTAATGCCATATAAAAAAATCATATAATTCAATGAATACGGACAAAGTTTATTGGAATTTTGCACATAAAAAGCGCAATAAAAGAAACGAATGCATAAATTTTGATCTTGTTGACGTGCAGATCAAAATTAAGGCATACAGGGGTTTGAGTGAGCTAAATAGGAGCGCGACGTTTTGAAACCTAAGGTGAGCCTTGTCAGATCCGGAACGACGGTTGACCAGATGGTGCGGGCAATCGCCGATCATATTGTGACTGGGGAACTTCGACCCGGCGAGAAACTTGACGAAGTTACGCTGGCGGAAAAATTTAATGTTTCGCGCACCCCTATTCGGGAAGCTTTGGCTCAGCTGGGTGTTATGGGGTTAGCTGACCGCCGCCCCAATCGCGGCGCAATTGTCGCGGTTGTAACCCAAGAACACTTGTCTTCAATGTTTGAAAGCATGGCTGAACTGGAAGGAATTTGTGCAAGGTTTTCCGCTGAGCGGATGACCCTTGGAGAGCGCAAAGCCCTAGAGAGCGAACACATCGCATCGGCCCAATTCGTGCGTGATGGCGCTGAGGAGGATTATGAGAGCTATAATACTGGATTTCATACGAGGCTTTATGAGGGTGCACACAGCAAACATATTTTGGAGATGGTGATACTCACCCGCAGCCGCCTCGCTCCATTCCGCCGTGCGCAATTTCGGCTCAGGGGCCGCCTCGCAAAGTCTTGGGAGGAACATGATGCAATCGTGACAGCGATCATGCGTGCCGATGGCAATGTTGCTGGTGAAGCCGCCCGCGCCCACGTTACATTAGTCAGCAATGCCAGTGCAGTGTTTGCTTCAACCAAAGGACTCTAGATTTACCCAGATTTACATTGTGCGTTGCAGCGAAATGTGAAACCTTGGGGCAACAGAAAGATTGAAACCAAACCATGGCCATCACAGCTGCACTGCACCACCTCACCCATTATAGATATGATAGGCCAGTTATGCTTGGCCCCCAAGTTATCCGCTTGCGTCCTGCACCCCACAGCCGAACCCGGGTGATATCGCATTCGCTGAAAGTCACCCCTGCGGATCACTTTGTGAACTACCAGCAAGACCCCTATGGCAATTGGCTGGCGCGCTATGTGTTTCCCAATCCGGTGATGGAATTAAAAATCGAAGTTGATGTTGTAGCCGACATGACTGTCTACAACCCGTTTGATTTTTTCGTTGAAGACTATGCCAAGGAATGGCCATTCGAATATGCCGAAGACATTAGGCCTGATCTGGTGATCTACCGTGAGGCTGAACCTGCCAGTCAGCTGATGCAGAATTTCCTCGCCAGCATTGATCGGAGCCAAACGGGCACGATTGATTTCCTTGTTGATCTGAATGCCCGCATGGCCCGCGATGTTGGTTATGTAATCCGCATGGAGATGGGTGTTCAAACGCCGGATGAAACCTTTTTATCAGGAACTGGATCATGTCGCGATTCAAGCTGGCTTCTGGTCCAGGTTTTGCGCCATTTGGGTTTTGCGGCGCGTTTTGTGTCGGGCTATCTCATCCAACTGAAGCCTGATCTTGTGGCTATTGATGGTCCCGCCGGAACTGAGCGTGACTTCACTGATCTTCATGCTTGGGTGGAGGTCTATATTCCGGGTGCGGGCTGGATCGGTCTCGATCCCACCTCTGGATTGCTCACCGGAGAAAGCCATATTCCCCTGGCTGCCACACCACACTATCGTAACGCAGCGCCAATTTCAGGGGTCGCAAGTTTTGCCAATGTCGATTTTGCTTTCGACATGCGGGTGGACCGCGTGGCTGAGCACCCGCGCATCACCAAACCTTTTTCGGAGGACTCATGGTCAGAACTCTTGAAGTTAGGGCAAGTTGTTGACGAGTCTTTAAAAATGGGAGACGTGCGCCTCACCATGGGCGGTGAACCCACCTTCGTGTCGATTGATGATTTCGAATCCGAAGAATGGAACATTGATGCGGTTGGCCCCACCAAGCGCGGACTTGCGGATAAGTTGATCCGTCGCCTGCGCGACCGCTTTGCACCGGGTGGATTTCTGCATTACGGTCAAGGCAAATGGTATCCCGGTGAAACCCTGCCACGTTGGACCTTCTCGCTTTACTGGCGCCGCGATGAAAAGCCGATTTGGTCAGACGCTGGGTTGATCGCCAAAGAAGATGACGACACCCATGCCACACCAGCTTTGGCGGAAAGCTTGTTGAAAGTGATTGCTTCTGAGCTTGGCGTGGAAGACAGCTTTGTAACTGCCGCCTATGAAGATCCGGCGGAGTGGATTGTGAAGGAAGGAAATCTTCCCGAAAACGTAACGCCGCAAAATTCGAAACTCAAGGATCCTGAAGAGCGCAACCGCATTGCCCGTGTATTCGAACGTGGCCTGACAAATCCATCAGGCTTCATTTTACCAGTGCAGCGGTGGCAATCCAAAGCCAGTGGTTTGCGCTGGCGTTCCGAAAAATGGAAAACCCGGCGCGGCCATATATTTCTGGTGGCGGGCGACAGTCCTGTGGGTTACCGCTTGCCGCTGGGAACATTGCCCCATGTTCCACCAGAGCAATACCCTTACACGCATGTCGCCGATCCGACTGCGCCTCGAAGCTCTCTGCCAGAATTTGACAGAACCGAAACTGCGCGCGAACAAGCTCGTGCATCATTCACAGCGTCTGAACCTGTTCAGGACCGTGTGGAACAGAAGCTTGGTGATGTAGAAGGCGTGGTGCGCACCGCCATGTCGGTTGAGCCTCGCGATGGCAGACTATGCGTATTCATGCCTCCGGTAGAGCGCATTGAAGATTATCTTGAGCTTGTTGCGGCCGCCGAAACCGCAGCAAAATCGCTTGGCGTGCCGGTTCATATTGAAGGCTATGCCCCACCGCCCGATCCGCGCATGAATGTGGTGCGTGTAGCTCCTGATCCCGGCGTCATTGAAGTCAATATTCATCCAGCCACAAGTTGGGACGAATGCGTTTACATAACCCAGACTGTTTATGAAGAAGCTCGGCAGACCAGACTGGGTGCCGATAAATTTATGATTGATGGCCGCCATACGGGAACAGGCGGCGGTAATCATGTCGTCGTTGGTGGTGCCACACCGATGGACAGTCCATTTCTGCGCCGGCCTGATTTGTTGAAAAGCTTGATCCTGTTCTGGCAACGTCACCCCAGCCTATCTTATTTATTTTCTGGTCTGTTCATCGGGCCCACCAGCCAAGCGCCGCGCATTGATGAAGCGCGTCACGATAGCCTCTACGAATTGGAAATTGCCTTGGCGCAAATTCCACCACCACAAGACTCTCCACCTCTGCCATGGTTGGTTGACCGCCTATTGCGCAACATTCTGATCGACGTGACGGGCAACACCCATCGCGCCGAAATTTGTATCGACAAACTCTATTCACCTGATGGTCCAACCGGACGCCTTGGCCTTGTGGAATTCCGTGGTTTTGAAATGCCACCTGATCCTCGCATGAGTCTGGCCCAACAACTCTTGATTCGCGCCATTGTTGCGCGGCATTGGCACGCGCCGCTCATCGGCAACGCCACGCGCTGGGGCACCAGTCTGCATGATCGTTTCATGTTGCCGCACTTCATCTGGGACGATTTCAAAGTTGTGTTGCGCGATCTCAGCGAACATGGCTTCAAAATGCGTGAGGATTGGTATGAGGCGCAAGCCGAGTTCCGTTTCCCCTTCTGTGGGGAAGTTGAATATGAGGGCGCGCATTTGGAGTTACGCCAAGCGCTGGAACCTTGGCATGTGCTGGGTGAAACTGGGGCCATTGGTGGCACCGTTCGTTATACGGACAGTTCAGTTGAGCGCCTGCAAGTGAAATTGACAACGGCTGATACCGAACGATACACAGTTACGTGTAATGGCCGCACTGTGCCGCTCAAAAATGTTGGTGCCGGTGTTGCAGTTGCGGGTGTGCGCTTTAAGGCCTGGCAGCCTGCAAAAGCGCTGCATCCTACCTTGCCCGTGAACGCGCCTCTCACCTTCGATATCTATGATACGTGGACGGGCCGCTCCATTGGCGGCTGTGTTTATCATGCGGCTCACCCTGGTGGTCGCACCTATGATACATTTCCGGTGAATGGCAATGAAGCTGATGCACGGCGTCTTGCGCGATTCGAGGCCCGCGGTCATACTCCGGGCTTCTATGTGCCGCCGCAGGAAGTGACACATCGTGACTTCCCCTTAACGCTCGATCTTCGCCGCCCCACCGGATTATGACATGCCTTCTCAGACCAATGCAGCGTCTAAAAATACCATTTCTCGTCTGCTGACGGGATATAGAGCTCTTGAGGGAATACCTGATGAATTGATGGGACCGGATGGTCAAATTCGCCCGGTATGGGCGGGATTAATCGCGGCCTTAGATGAAATGTCGCCAACAGAACTCACGCAAAGAATTACACGCGGTGAGCAATATCTGCGCGACGCTGGCGTGTTTTATCGCCGCTACGGCCCGCAAGATTCATCGGAGCGCGATTGGCCGCTCAGCGCCATGCCTGTTCTTATTGACGAAGAAGAGTGGGCCACGATCAGCACAGGCCTGACCCAGCGCGCCGAGCTTTTGGAGCAGGTCGTCGCAGACCTTTATGGCAACAACGCACTGGTGGCCAATGGCCACATTCCGCCAAGTCTGGTTGCTGATAATCCTGAATGGTTACGCCCCTTGGTCGGCATTAAACCGCGTTCGGGGCATTTTCTTCACTTTGTGGCGTTTGATATCGGGCGAGGGCCTCAAGGCCAGTGGTGGGTGCTGGGGGATCGCACACAAGCTCCTTCGGGTGCAGGCTTTGCTTTGGAAAACCGCATTGCGACATCTCGCATCTATTCCGATATCTTTACAGGTTCAAATGTGCATCGCTTGGCTGGTTTTTTTAGAGCCTTCCGCGATACCCTGCTGGGTCTGCGTGCTGAAGATGAAAGCCGTATAGGCATCCTCACTCCAGGCCCTATGAACGATACCTATTACGAGCATGCTTATATCGCGCGTTATCTCGGTTTGATGTTGCTCGAAGGCGAAGATTTAACAGTGCGTGATGGCCGGCTGATGGTGCGCACGGTTGCGGGCCTCCGCCCGATCAGTGTGTTATGGCGCAGGCTCGATGCGGCTTGGGCTGATCCGCTAGAGCTCGATGAGCACTCCCGCCTTGGAACGCCGGGCCTATTGGGTGCGGTTCGCGATGGCACTATTACCATGGTCAATTCCTTGGGCTCAGGTATTCTTGAAACGCGGGCCTTCCTCGCCTTCCTGCCAAGAATTAGTGAGGCTTTGACTGGTCGGTCTCTAGCCATACCCAATGTGGCAACATGGTGGTGCGGTCAAGAAGCCGAGCGAAACTATGTCAAAGCCAATGCCGCACGTATGACTATTGGGAATGCTTTTGCAACGCGACTTCTGTTTGATCACGATGATATGGCGACACCAAAGAACTCCGTCGCATCAATGGTCCATGGCAATATGGACGAGTTCATAGACCGTGGGGCAGGGCATCTCGTGGCTCAGGAAGTTGTCACACTATCCACCACGCCAGCCTTCAAGGGCGATGCTCTGGAAGCACGCCCGATGAGCCTTCGGGTTTTTCTCGCTCGTACAGAAAGTGGATGGCAAGTGATGCCGGGTGGCTTTGCGCGGATTGGCCCTGCTGGAAATTCATCTTCGCTGGCCATGCAAAGTGGCGGCTCGGCCGCCGATGTTTGGATTGTCAGTAAAAAACCGGTTCGCACCGAAACCATGTTGGAGCTTCCGTCGGCTCCGTTTGTGCGGCAACAGCAAGCCGTATTGCCCAGCCGCGCCGCCGATAATCTTTTTTGGATGGGCCGCTATGTTGAGCGTGCAGAAAATACCATTCGCATGTTACGCGCATTTCATTTGCGCCTCGTAGAAACGGGGTCCGCAGAAACCCTGTTGCTCAAACAAGTTTCCGAGTACCTCGCTTCAATAGGCGCTGATCCTGCAAAGGGACTGCCTATTGGCGTCGTGCAAACACTATCCTCGGCCACAGCCGCAGCCAGCCATGCGCGCGACCGCTTCTCGCTTGATGGCTGGTTGGCCCTTGATGATCTTTCTAAAACTGTGAGCAAGATGGAGAAGACAGCAACCCCGGGCGATGATATGGCCCGCGCGATGAGTGTGTTGTTGCGCAAGCTTTCGGGCTTCTCCGGCTTGGTCCATGAAAACATGTATCGGTCGATGGGTTGGCGCTTTCTCAGTATCGGGCGCTCGTTGGAACGGGCGAGTTCGCTGGTATCCCTGCTTGCTGTTTTCACCGATAGTGACGCAGTTGACGGAAGTCTAGATTTGGCAGTTGAAGTAGCCGACAGCACGATGACGCACCGGCAACGCTATGCTGTTGCCACAAACCGTTCGACAATCATTGATCTTCTCGCACTTGATCCCCTCAACCCGCGGTCGGTCATCTATCAACTCAACCAGATTTCTGATCATATGGCTTATCTTCCGGGCGTTGAGGAGCATTCGCAGCTTTCACCTTTGCAAAGCCTCATTCTTCAAACCCGCACCAACCTTGCTGTAAAGCTGCCGGAGACAGTTGATACCGAAACCTTGAACATTCTCGGTGCGGAAATCGCGCAGCTTTCCAATCTGCTCACAGCTGGTTATCTGCGGTAGGGATTAGCACATGCTTTATGACATTTCATTGCGCGTTGCCTATGCCTACGACAACCCAGCAGAGTCGAGCCGTCATATTGTGCGTCTCTCTCCCGCCGATTTACCAGGCGAACAGCGGCAAGTTGCCGGCACTCTTGATGTCGAGCCAAAACCTGCCGAATGGCGCGTGCATACTGATTTCTTTGGCAACAGGAATGTTGAGCTGGCCTATTTTGATGCCCACAAGAAAATTAAATTCTCAGTACAGTCACGTGTCGAGCGTTTTGAGATAAATCGAAAATTAGACGCTGCTCCCAAACTCCATCAACTAATCAGCGAAATAGCCACCATCAAAAGCCTAGCCCCATGGGCACCACATCATTTTGTGGGGCCAACGTCGCGTGTGCCAATTGATCGGGCAACCACGCAATATGCGCGTGATCTTATAAAGGACAGTTTTTCAGTTTTGGATGCTGTCGCTGCAATTGGAGAAAGTTTACACAGCGATTTTCAATATGATCCAGAAGCGACGACAGTTGAAACACCGATGCTAGACGCGTTTCATGGCCGCCGTGGGGTGTGCCAGGATTTTTCACATATTATGATTGCGTGTCTGCGGGGCATGGGGATTCCTGCAGGCTACGTCAGTGGTTTTCTCCGTACCACGCCACCACCCGGCAAGAAACGCCTTGAAGGCGCTGATGCAATGCATGCCTGGGTTCGGGTGTGGTGCGGAAGCCAAATTGGATGGGTGGAATATGATCCAACGAATGCAACACGCGCTGGCCCAGATCATGTGATTATTTCACGCGGCCGCGATTATGCCGATGTTGCGCCAATCAAAGGCGTGCTGCGCAGCCATGGCAAACACACCAGCACGCAGAAGGTTGATGTAATCCCCGTCAAGCAGTGAAGACCAATCAAGCGTCCGAATGATGGATGAGGTTATGAACGAATTGAAGTTTGGCCGAGATCGCATCGGACAATACAAAAGGATAGAAGTCGCTATTTCCAATTGATCGATTCATGGCATTCATCGCAATCGTCAGCGGCACCCACGCATTGATCAGTTCAGTGAAATTCTTTGACGCATAGGGGCCGCGATAGACCCCGCCTGAAGGGGTAGGAGCACCAATCGCATAGCTCTGGGCCGTCTCCAATCCATCAACAATATGAAAATAATGGGCCCAAGTTTCTGCGAAATCTTCCCACGGGTGTGAGCTGGCATAAGAACTTACATAGAGCCTCTCCCAACCTAACGGCGCACCGGATTCATAGTGACGTTGCAAGGCTTCAGGGTAAGCAATGCGCTCGTCACCAAACATGGTGCGGAATTGATCAACTTGCCCCGCATCAGCCACAAGGCGATCCCAGTAATAGTGACCAACTTCATGGCGGAAATGCCCGATCAATGTGCGGTAGGGTTCACCCATAGCAACGCGGTGGTGTTCGCGCACATCATCATCGGCTTCTGCAATGTTGATGGTTATCAAGCCGCCCTCATGGCCCGTCATCACGTTTGCCTGCTGGCCATTAAAGGCGAGAAGATCTGCCTTAAATTCAAATCGCAACCACTTTGATGGAGCTTCCCCTTGCTCCGGCAATGGCAGTTGAAACTTAAGCAGTGCGTAAAACAACATGCGCTTGGCACGTTCCAGCCGCGCCCAACGATCAATATTTTGTGGAGTTGAAAGATCAGGAATAATAAGCGTGTGCCTGCAACTGGTGCAATACGGTGAGGTATCGTTCGGCTGGACGAGCCAATTGCAGCCTATTAAATTGCGATTTGTACAGTCGAGTTCAAGGCGCGATGCATCAGATCCCGAGGGCGAGTCCGCCACCGCGAAATTGAACTGGTCTGCCGAACTTAAATAGCCCAGATTCAGATTACATTTAACACAGGTCGTGTTTTCAAAGTGAACTTCATTGGCGCAATTTGGGCAGTTGTATCGGCGCATGATCTTGTCCTCTGCCCAAGTCTAAGCTCTATAATAGCATGTCCATGGGCAAAGTAAGGCCGATTTTGGCTAAATCTCAAACTGGCGCGTTCTGGGCAAAGCCTCCGAGATATTTTTTTGGCAGAGGCGCTGCATAGCCACCAACCTTGGATGTTTTAAGAGCATTACGAACCAACATTTCCAGAAGGCCAACCGCAACAGATACGCCGTCAATTACCGGCAATCCATGTTCTTCAGAAAGGCTCTGCGCCAAATCCGCCATCCCTGCACAACCAAGCACAATGGCATCACATCGATCTTCCACCTTAGCAAGATTGATTTCCTGAGAAATGCGCAGACGTGCCGGTGAGTTTGGCTCCTCAAGAGAAAGCACAGGCACTTCAGCTGCACGCACTTTGGCGCAGCGTGATGCAAGCCCATAGCGCACAAGATTATGTTCAATCACGGGAATAGACCTTCCAAGTGTTGTGATCACACTGAATTTGCCGGCAATTAAACTGGCAGCATGAAAAGCCGCCTCACCGATGCCGACGACTGGCGCTTTGGCTGCCATACGCGCGGCATCCAATCCCGTATCGTCAAAGCAGGCAATCACATGGCCATCCACTTTTTTATGCTCAGCCTCAATAACGCGGACGAGCATACCGGGCATGGCAAACACTTCATCATAATAGCCCTCGATAGAGACAGGCCCCATATCAGGCTGCGTTGCCATAATTTTGGTTCCAACTGCAGCAGCGGCCTGAGCGGCAATGCCAATTTTATCAGTCATGGATTGTGTCGTGTTCGGATTAACGACGTGGATAAGCATAGGGTCAGACGCCTTTCCCTGCATCGGTGCCAAATTTTGATTGCCGCTTTTGCATCAGGAGAATGATAGCGAGGGCAAGGCCGATCACCACAAAAGATACACCCGTCGTGAGCGTGCCCAATGCGTAAATATCTGGATTGGTCACCGTGGTGGTGAGACCTTGCAATTCTAATGGCAACGTGTTCACTGAACCAATGGCTTGGCTCGAGCGTGCCAATTCATCCCAGGACAAGGTGAATCCAAAAAGTCCAATACCAATCACCGAAGGCAATATAATAGGGAGCACAACATATCGAAATGTTTGCCACGGGGTTGCACCCAAATCGCGCGCCGCTTCTTCTAAACGCCCATCAAAACGGTTGAAGATCGCAAACATGATGAGCAGGCCGAATGGTAGTGTCCACGTCAAATGCGCACCCAAGCCAGATGTAAACAAGCCCATGCCTGTTTGCCAATCGCTGAACAGATATTTGCGGAAAAGATCATCTATAATTCTGAATTCGAGGGCAATGCCAAGCGACGTGACAATGGACGGCACAATTAAACTTGCGACCGCGGCATAGAATAAAATTGAGGAACCCTTGAATTTTTTGCGGAACGCAAGGCCAGATGAAACCGACAGAACCACAGTAATAATCATGACCGTGAGGCCAAGATAAAGTGAACGCTTGAATGCCGACCCTAAATCCACAATGCCATTGCCTGCATAAAGCTTTTCGAACCAATGCAGAGAAACACCATTCATCGGAAATGTGAGGCCGCCTGATGGCCCCTGAAACGAGAGGATGAAAATTGCAAACATCGGCCCGTAGAGAAACAGCACATAAGCTGAAAAGAAAACCGCGAGAATGTAAAAACTTTTGGAGCGCCCTTCAGTCATCATAGCTCCTTGCGAATATCCACCAGCCTGGTGAGCAGGGTGATGATCAGGAACGTGATGCCCAAAAGGATAACCGCATTGGCCGCAGCGGCAGGAAACTGTAGCGCATTCAAACGCAC
>JANYGE010000249.1 GCA_025362535.1 Hyphomicrobiales bacterium | reverse complement strand
TCGACAATCAATTCCTTGTCGGTGGCGCTGAGCTGCAAGGGCAGGTTTGACGCCTTGCGCTGCGCGCTGGCGATGGCTCTTTCGACCACGGCTTGATTGCTGCCCACGGCATGAGCCTCACCATTAATAACCATTTGAGGGGTGTAGACATCATTGTCGCCCCGTGCATGGGCATAGTCCATCTGGCGCTGGGTATATTCAGGTTTGGCCAGTGTGTCGCGCCAACCGAGATAATCCCAATAATCAACATTAAATGAAACAACCGTTACACCGGGTTGGCTTTTAAGCTCGGCGGCCAAGCGATCCGCGGGCGGGCAAGATGAGCAGCCTTGGCTGGTGAACAGTTCGACCAGTACTGGCACTGTGGCGGCCACTGCTGACTTTATGACGAAGGGTGCGGCCAAGGCGAGGCCAAGAGTGCTGCGACGGGTGAGAGAAAAGTTTTCCATGGTGTCAATATGGAATCCTGGCCGCACACTTACAAATCACGGTTGGGTGAAGGTAATCAAAACTGTACAATAGGTTTGAAGCCACCAAAGAAGATGCGCTTGCCATCGAACGGCATGGTCTTGGCGTCGAAGTGGATGGCGTTGCTCCTACCCCGCCTTGGCCAAGTTCCTCAACACGAATTGCAAGATGCCGCCGTTGTTGTAGTAGTCAATCTCGTCCAGCGTATCGATGCGGCAGAGGACTTCTACTGCAGTCTTCGACCCGTCGGCTCTGGTGATTTCGACGGTCATCATGGCGCGCGGCTTCAAGCCCTGGGCAATTCCGCTGATGGCGATGGTTTCATCGCCTTTCAAGTTCAGTGTTTGCCAGCTATCGCCCGCTTTGAATTGCAGCGGCACGACTCCCATGCCCACCAAGTTCGACCTGTGAATGCGCTCAAAGCTCTGCGCCACAACGGCGCGCACGCCGAGCAGCGTTGTGCCTTTGGCGGCCCAATCGCGTGATGAGCCATTGCCATATTCAACGCCCGCGAAAACCACCAGGGGCACGCCTTCGGTTTGATATTTCATTGCGGCATCATAGATCGACATTTCCGCACCGTCTGGCTGGTGCAACGTGAGACCGCCTTCCTTCACCGCGCCATCGGCACTTTTCACCATATGGTTCTTGATGCGGATATTGCCAAAGGTGCCGCGCATCATCACTTCATGGTTGCCACGGCGCGTGCCGAACTGATTGAAATCGGCAAAGGCCACGCCATTGGCGGTTAGATATTTCCCAGCGGGTGATGCGGCTTTGATCGAACCCGCAGGCGAGATGTGATCGGTGGTGATCTTGTCACCGAAGAGCCCGAGAATTTTTGCACCCTTAATATCAGTGATGGCTTTAGGTTGCATTTGCATGCCGGTGAAATAGGGTGGGTTTTGCACATAGGTGCTCTTATTATCCCACGCATAAGTTTCACCCTTTGTGGTTTTCACAGCGCGCCAGTTTTTGTCGCCCTTGAAGACATCAGCATAACGCGATTTGAACATTTTTGCATTTACGTTCTTATCGATGAAGCTTTGAATTTCTCTATTGCTTGGCCAAATGTCTTTGAGGAAAACTGGCTTACCATTTTTGCCAATGCCCAAAGCTTCCGTGGTCAAATCAATCTGGGTGGAACCTGCCAGCGCATAGGCCACTACCAGCGGTGGCGAAGCGAGATAAGCAGCTTGCACGTCTGGCGAGACACGGCCCTCGAAATTGCGATTGCCAGAAATCACAGCGGAGGCCACAATGCCATTGTCGTTGATCGCCTTTGAGATTGCAGGGTCAAGCGGGCCGGAGTTGCCGATGCAGGTGGTGCAGCCATAGCCCACCAAATAGAAGCCGATCCTATCGAGTTCCTTTTGCAAGCCAGCTTTGGCCATATATTCGCTGACCACTTGCGAACCAGGGGCAAATGAGGTTTTCACCCAAGGCTTAGATTGCAAACCGAGCGCCGCAGCTTTTTTAGCCAGCAAACCTGCACCGATCAATACGGAAGGGTTTGAGGTGTTGGTGCAAGAGGTGATCGCAGCGATCACCACGTCACCATGGCCAATGTCAAAATTCTTGCCTTCGATTTTCACACGCTTGGCTTGCTCACCAATTTTGTTGAAACCAGCTTTGTCTTTTGGAGCATCGAGAGCTGAACGGAAGCCAGATTTAATTTCGCCCAGCGGAGTGAATTTTTCCGGGCGATTTGGTCCGGCCATGGCAGGCACAACAGACGAGAGATCGAGGCTCAAAGTATCCGTGAAAACAGGTTCATCTTTGGTAATGAACAGGCCTTGCGCCTTGGTATATTTTTCGACCAAAGCCACTTGTGATTTTTTACGGCCAGAAAGCGTTAGGTATTCGAGGGTCACTTTATCAACAGGGAAGAAGCCGCATGTTGCGCCATATTCCGGGGCCATGTTAGCAATCGTCGCACGGTCCGCCAATGTGAGGGCACTAAGACCGGGGCCGAAGAATTCCACGAACTTGCCAACCACACCTTTCTTGCGCAGCATCTGGGTGACGAGCAGAACGAGATCCGTTGCGGTGACACCTTCTTTGAGTTTGCCAGTGAACTTAAACCCAATCACTTCTGGCAACAGCATAGATTGCGGTTGGCCAAGCATGGCGGCCTCAGCTTCAATGCCGCCCACACCCCAACCCAAAACACCGAGGCCATTCACCATCGTTGTGTGGCTGTCTGTGCCCACAAGCGTATCAGGATAAGCAAAGGTGATTTTCTTACCTTTGAATTTTTCATCGCGGGTCCAGACTGTCTGCGAGAGATATTCGAGATTCACCTGATGGCAAATGCCAGTGCCGGGAGGCACCACGCGAAAATTCTCGAAGGCACCCTGCCCCCATTTTAAGAATTTATAGCGCTCTTCATTTTGTTCATATTCGCGTTTAACGTTTGCTGCTAAAGCTTTGTTATTACCGAAACTATCGACGACTACAGAATGGTCAATTACCAGATCAACCGGCACCAGCGGATTGATTTTCTGCGCATCACCCTTCAGTTGCTTCATGCCATCGCGCATAGCCGCCAAATCCACCACGGCGGGAACGCCGGTGAAATCCTGCATCAACACACGCGCTGGGCGAAAGCCCACTTCCTTGTCTTCCTTGCCCTTGTTGGAAAGCCATGCGACGAAGCCCTTAATATCGGCTTTGGTCACGGTGCGATTATCTTCATTGCGCAGAAGATTTTCGAGCAGCACTTTCATCGAAGCTGGTAAAGCTGAAATGCCTTTGAGACCATTCTTCTCCGCCGCTTTCAGGCTGAAATAGGTGTAGGTCTTGGAGCCGACTTTGAGGGATTTGCGGGATTTGAAGCTATCAAGTGACATCGTTGTCATGGGAATCCTCGTGTGCTGAATTTGGGTTCGCTATAGGCTTTATTGTTTGGTGTTTAAAATCTTTTCTTCATAGGCAATGGTTTCGGCAATTAATGTGCGCCAGAGTTTTTCGATGGTTTGCGGTGGAACTTGTGTATGCTTGGTATTCAGCAACGCGTTTTGCACCACTTGTTCAATACGATCTGGCAAAGCTGCTGCAATACCCTTGGCGCGTTTCACTTCAATGACGCGATCAGCAATTTCGAAGCGTTTATGAATGAGAGCAACAAGCTCCGCATCAACGGCATCAATCTCGTCACGCAGTTTTGCCAGAGGGTTCAAACCCGCCGCTCCACCATCATTTTCTTAATCTCAGCAATAGCTTTCGCGGGGCTCAAACCTTTCGGGCAGGCTTTGGCACAGTTCATAATGGTGTGGCAGCGATAAAGGCGGAATGGATCTTCGAGATTATCGAGGCGGTCGCCCGTGGCTTCATCGCGTGAGTCGATCAGCCATCGATAGGCTTGCAACAATACGGCAGGGCCTAAGTAACGGTCGCCATTCCACCAGTAGCTTGGGCAAGATGTGGAGCAGCAGGCGCAGAGAATGCATTCATAGAGGCCGTCCAACAACGCGCGCTCAGATTCGGATTGTTTCCATTCAGCTTGCGGGGTTGGTGTGCTGGTTTTGAGCCATGGTTCAATGGAGCGGTGCTGCGCATAAAAATGCGTCATATCCGGCACAAGGTCTTTCACTACGGCCATATGCGGCAGCGGATAAATTTTTACCGGCCCCTTCACGTCATCGCAGGCTTTGAGGCAGGCCAATGTGTTGGTGCCATCAATATTCATGGCACATGAGCCACAAATACCTTCGCGGCAGGAGCGGCGGAAAGTGAGGGTTGGGTCTTGCTCGTTTTTAATTTTGATCAGCGCATCGAGAACCATAGGGCCGCAGGAATCCATGTCGAGCGTGTAAGTATCCACATGCGGATTCTGGCCATCATCCGGGTTCCAGCGATAGATTTTAAACTCGCGCAAATTCGTGGCCGCAGGAATCGGCCAGATTTTTCCGGGGGTGAGTTTGGAGTTTTGGGGGAGAGCGAATGCTACCATGATTAGTCCTTAATACACCCGCGCCTTTGGCTTGATGTAATCTATGTCTTTGCTCATTGTGAACTCATGCACGGCGCGCGAGCCGAGCGTTACTTTGCGCTTGGCGGTATCGGCCCAACTTAATGAATGCTTCATCCAGTTTTTATCGTCGCGCTTGGGGAAATCTTCACGGGCGTGAGCGCCACGGCTTTCTTTTCTGGCTTCGGCGCTTGCAACAGTGACTGCGGCCTGCAGGATGAGATTTTCATATTCCAGGGTTTCGATTAGATCGCTGTTCCACACCAGTGAACGGTCGCTCACTTTAATATCTGCTGTAGCGTTCCAGATTTCGCCGATTTTTTTGACGCCTGTTGCTAATGTTTTGCCAGTGCGGAAAACGGCTGCATCATCTTGCATGGTCCGCTGCATTTTGGCACGGAGCTGCGCTGTAGGCGTTTTGCCATTGGCATTGCGGAAATGATCCAACCTTGCAATGGCCTCATCGCCCATGCCTGATTTAATATCGGCGTGCGGGCTGTTTGACTTTATTTTTTCTGCACAGCGCAGAGCGGCCGCACGCCCAAACACCACAAGATCAATCAGCGAGTTTGAGCCTAAGCGATTTGCACCATGCACGGAGACGCAAGCGGCTTCACCAACAGCCATGAGGCCCGGCACGGTTTTTTCAGTATTGCGCGGATCACCAGCCAAAGCCTCACCATGATAATTGGTGGGGATGCCGCCCATGTTGTAATGCACAGTTGGCAGAATAGGGATTGGCTCTTTGGTGACGTCCACGCCTGCGAAAATTTTCGCACTCTCAGAAATACCAGGCAGACGCTCATGCAGCACAGCAGGATCAAGGTGTTCAAGGTGGAGGTGGATATGATCTTTCTCTTTGCCAACGCCGCGACCCTCACGAATTTCCAGCGTCATCGAACGCGACACCACATCACGCGAGGCGAGGTCTTTGGCGGAGGGGGCATAACGTTCCATAAAGCGTTCACCAGCCGAATTGGTGAGATAACCACCTTCACCACGCGCGCCTTCGGTGATCAGGCAGCCTGCGCCATAAATACCTGTTGGGTGGAATTGCACGAATTCCATGTCCTGCAAGGGAAGCCCAGCACGCAGCACCATTGCATTGCCATCACCAGTGCAGGTGTGGGCCGAGGTTGCTGAGAAGTAGGCACGGCCATAACCACCTGTCGCCAGAATAGTTTGGTGGGCACGAAAGCGATGAATTGAACCATCCTCCATGCACATGGCCATGATGCCCCGGCATGCACCATTTTCCATGATCAAATCGAGAGCAAAATATTCAATAAAAAAGGCGGTATCGTAACGCAATGATTGGCCATAAAGCGTGTGCAGCATGGCGTGGCCAGTGCGATCAGCGGCGGCACAGGTGCGTTGCACTGGTGGGCCTTCTCCCATGTTCATCATATGGCCACCGAAGGGGCGCTGATAAATCTTGCCTTCTTCAGTGCGCGAAAACGGCATGCCAAAATGTTCAAGCTCATAAACCGCAGTGGGCGCATTGCGCACCAGATATTCAATAGCATCTTGGTCGCCCAACCAATCAGCACCCTTCACCGTGTCATACATGTGCCATTGCCAGCTATCAGCACCCATATTGGCCAGCGATGCTGCAATGCCACCTTGCGCAGCCACAGTGTGCGAGCGGGTGGGGAACACTTTGCTGATGCAGGCGGTTTTTAAACCAGCTTGCGATGCGCCAAGCGCTGCACGCAAGCCAGACCCGCCCGCACCCACGACAATGACATCAAACGAATGATCGGTAATAGGATAGGCAGTCATTTATAATCCAAAGCTCATTTTGAGAATTGCATAGAGGGCAATAGCGCCCAGAAAAAATGTTGCAAAATTGATGATCAGCAGCATTGCCAATTTCTTGCCTTCGCTGTGGAGATAATCTTCAACAACAGTTTGCAGGCCAAGCCGCATGTGCCAGAGAACCGAAATCATCGCCAAGCCTAGCATGACAGCGCAGAGTGGATTTTTGAGTGAGGTGACAATAGCAGCGCGTGGTGCACCAAGATGCGAGAGGATGAAATAAATCAGATAAATTACGAGGGGCACATTGGCGATGGCAGTCATGCGCTGGTGCCAGAAATGTTCCGTGCCAGATTTGGCCGAGCCCAAGCCCCGCACCTTGCCAAGTTCAGTTCGCATGCTCACGCCCGCACCCCATAGCCAATAATCCAAATAAGCACTGTGAGCAGGATTGACCCTATAAGATTAGCGCGCACCAGCCATTCAACTTTGTTGAGGGCAAAGCCCCTGCCCGTATCCCAAATGAAATGGCGAAGCCCACCCAGCATGTGGTGCAGCAAGGCCCAGGTGAAGCCAAACATCACCAAGCGACCGAACCAATGGGCAAAGACACCATTCACGAAGTTGAAATATTCATCTGAGGTTGCAGCGGCGGCAAACCACCAGATCAGTAAAATCATGCCAAAAGCCAAAGCCACGCCGGTTATGCGGTGCACGATCGACATAGTCATGGAGAGCATCGGGCGGTAAATCAGCAGGTGGGGAGAAAGGGGTCTATTTTTGATCATGCTTTTGCCTTGAGTCCTCTCAACCTTCTAGCTTCTGCGCTGCAGCATAGCAAATTATTCAATGTGTAAAATGTAATACGAGATTGTGACAGGCAATGGCGTTTTGACTGGGCTGGGCGGTGGAATGTGATTTATACGCTGGCTGTTCACCGTCGGTTCAGTTTGCCAAGATTAGAGTCAATCACAGTTCAGAAAATGGAGACCCAAATGAAAAAGCTTTCTGCCACACTGCTGAGCGCTTTTGCACTTATGGCAATTACGGCTCAAATCGATCCAGCTACGGCCAGCGCCTTTATCGGCGGCACGGTGATCATGGCACCCCTGTCAAATCCGCTCAATGCGCGGGCTTGGCCTTCCACAGCTTCAGCCGTCCAACGCACTTATACAAATGGCACGATGCTGAGCCTCACTGGCACCTGCAAAAACATTTCAACAAATGTCTCATTCTCGATCAATTATACCAGCTATGCCGCAATGGCCGCCCCTTATGTGTGGTGCAAAATTTGGCATGAAGTGCCAAATGGATCAGGCATTTATAAAATTGGCTGGGTTCGCGGCAAGTATGTGCACCCTTAAATCACGATCACTTTGGTGCCTAGGCGCGTAATATCATAGAGCTCAATCACTTCCTTGTTCAACATGCGGATGCAGCCCGAAGAGGCTGCCGTTCCGATTGATTCGGGGTGAATGGTGCCGTGAATGCGAAATCCCATATCGCCCTGCTTGTTGAATAAATAGAGGGCGCGCGGGCCTAATGGATTGATGGGCAGACCGCCGGGCATGCCACCCGCCCATTTGGCATATTCAGGTTTGCGTGAGATCATTTCAGGTGGTGGCGTCCATACGGGATTTTCGTGTTTCATGCCGACCTTGGCAATTCCAGACCAGGAAAAACCCTCTTTGCCGACCGCCACCGAATAACGCGTGGCTTTGCCATCTCCTAAAACCCTGTAAAGCGCACGTTCTTTGGTTTTTATAATCAGCGTGCCCGGCTTTTCAGCTGAAGCAAATGCCACATCTTGGCGGCCTTCATAACTCGGGCGTTTAGGCTTCAGAATGTTACGCTTCGCAAGTTTGCTGCTTTTTTTGGGGACGACCCTAGGCTTTGACGAGTGATCAAATATTCCAGCTTCAGCGACCGTTGGACTAGCCACCAACCCAACAACCATCATCCGCAGAAAATTACGACGCAACATCATGATTCGATCCCAGCCAATCTCAAATTAAAGGCGGTACAAAACACAGTGCTGCGTAAATTACAAGACGATTACTTTTGTGCCTAATTTGACCTGCTCATAAAGTTCAGATACCTCTTCGTTCAACATGCGAATGCAGCCTGAAGATGCGGCAGAACCAATGGAGGATGGTTCATTGGTGCCATGAATGCGAAAACCAGTGTCGCCTTTTGGATCAAACAGATAGAGTGCCCGCGCACCCAATGGATTTTTTGGGCCACCGGGCATGCCATAGCGCCACTCTTCCAGTTCTGGTTTGCGCCTGATCATTTCGGCCGGCGGTGTCCAGCGCGGCCAAGCCACTTTACGGCCCACCCGGGCGATGCCAGCCCAATCAAAACCTTCCTTGCCCACTGCCACGCCATAACGAATGGCACTATCTGGGCTGATGATGTGATAGAGTACACGCTGCTCGGTGTTGACAATGACGGTTCCGGGTTTTTCCGGTGTGGCAAACTCTACAATTTCTGCACCTTGATAGGCCCGTGGCTTGGTTTTGGCAGTAGCTGGTGTTGCCAAAGCCATCAAACCAAAAGTGAAAGCGCGCCTGTTCATGGATATGCCATGACTCCTTGCTTTGGCAGGATTGTGGCGGATCAATTCAAAACAATGAAATGATCGGGTAATTCATTGGGGTTTTCGCTGCCTGGAGGGAAATGCTGAGCCAGAACATGGCCGCACCGATCTATCGCCAATACCAGCGCATCTGTGAGCCTGCCATCCCGCAGGGCAGGTAACATTTCGTCGATTATTTTTTGCCACGTTTGTTGGTTCACTTTTTGAGCAATGGCTGTGTCACCGATGATTTCGCAATAGCGCTCAAGCAATGATACAAAGACCAAAACGCCCGTGCGGCCGCCCGTGCCATGGGCGTTAACCGCGAGAAATTGAGTAGCCGCATTGCGGTGAGTGCATTTATTCATCAGTTTTTTAGGGGTTACCCAATAGCGCAGCGGAGAGAGGCTGAGCAGCAGCGCCACCACAATGAATGTTAGAAGTTGAACCACAAACACCCAGTAGAGTGGCGTAACAGCCCAGGTGAAAAAGCGTGAAGCCCATGGCATAATAAATGGAACAGCGAGAGCTACGCCCGCAGCGATATGAATGGGCACATGCAGATAATCATCACTTTGGCGAGCAGCGATAACAATAATTTCACCGCTGGTCAAAAGCTCAGCCTTTTTGATGGCGAGGGTTACCTGTTGACGTTGGCTGTGCGAGAGGTCAGCTTCCATGTCTCACCATCCCCCTGATGCGCCGCCGCCGCCAGAGCTGCCACCACCACCTGACCATCCACCACCGCCGCCAGAAAACCCGCCACCACGGCTAAAACCACCACCACCGCCGGGAATGATGATCATACGGCCACCGCGTGATGTATTCATAAGAAT
>JANYGE010000086.1 GCA_025362535.1 Hyphomicrobiales bacterium | reverse complement strand
CGCCCAAATATGATCAAGCCTGCGCCCCTTATCTGCAACACTCCAATCTTTGGCGCGGTAACTCCACCACGTATAAAGTTTTTTGGAATGCGGCACATGATTGCGCATCACATCAACCCAGCCACCCGCTTCTTGAATGCGGGCAAATTTTTCAACTTCAATCGGTGTATGACTGACAACCTTAACCAGCTCTCTATGCGACCACACATCATGCTCCATCGGTGCTATGTTAAGGTCACCCACCGCAATCGCCCCATAACCTTCAGGAGCGGCAGCACCCTTAGACCACTCTTCCATCTCCGCTAAGAAATCGAGTTTATGGCCAAATTTTTCATTGATGTCTCTGTCAGGCTCATCGCCACCAGCGGGCACATAAAGATTGTGCAGTAGAAATGGTTTTTCCCCTTCAAAGCGCACACTCACATGGCGGCAATCTCCCTTTTCGCAAAAATTGCGGGAATACTGCGTGTGAAACGGAATGCGTGATACGATGGCAACGCCATGATAGCCCTTCTGGCCAAACTCAGCGATATGGCTATAGCCAAGCGCAGCCAGTGGTGCTGATGGAAACTGCCCCTGCGGGCATTTGGTTTCCTGCAGGCATAATATATCCGGTGCATGCTCCTTGAGAAGCCGTTCAACCAGACCAATGCGCAAACGCACCGAATTAATGTTCCATGTTGCTAAAGAAAAACCCATGACAACTCACATGGCATGGGGTTTAAAACGCGGCAAGGGGTTAGTTTATTTTATTTGCCTTCAGGGCGATCAATTTTGCCAATAAATAATTTAGGATCAAATCTGCCGCCAGTTTCAATATTTGCCAGTTGCACGGTGGTGCGTCGGCCTTTGCCATCCACAATCACCCATTGTTGCAGTTGATTGCGGGTTTCGTCGAATATTAAAATAATATAGCCACCCAAATGATCCTTGCGGTCCATCAGAGAAACGCTGGTAATGCCATCTGCACTTTCAAAGCCAATCACGTCAGTTTCGGCCAAAAGATCAATTTTAGGCGACACAACCAAGCGTAAAGGTGTAGCGGAGAGGGGAAATTGATCGCCCTTTTCCTTCACCTTGTTTTTAATCGTCAGCCATTTGCCATCAGATACAATCAACAAAGGATTGGGTGGCGCATATTCAAAGCGCAATTTGCCAGGCTTGCTGATCAGCAACACGCCCTGTGAGCTTTGCCCGCGCGGACTGATTTGGGTAAAGTCACTTTTCAGCGTCTGAAAGCTATTGATGTAATCATTTATATTGCGAATCAATTGCTGCTGCTCGGCAGTTAGACTGATTGTTGGAATTTGCGATGCCTTGGCCAAAGCGGGGCTTAAAACGACGATTGATGACACCAAAGCCACTGCGATGAATTTCAAAAATTTCAACATATCTATCCGAATCTTTCAGCTAAAGTTGCGAGACGCATTTACGCAATGTGCACTAACCATACAAGCGGGCGGATTTACGGCGGATTTTAGCCGCGCGCACTGTCTCCCGGCACCAGAATTTCACGCTTTCCTGTAGCATTGGCCGCAGAAATAAGCCCTTCTTTTTCCATGCGCTCAATCAAACTTGCAGCCTTATTATAGCCCACCTGTAAACGCCGCTGTACATAGCTGGTTGAAACTTTTTTATCACGCAGAACCACTGCTACGGCTTGGTCATAAAGCTCATCACCAGAGCCCCCTTCAGCGCCAGGCAGAGGAGCACCACCCTCACCATAGGCTTCTTCATCCACTTCTTCGGTGACGGCCTCCACATATTCTGGAGCACCCTGTGCCTTCAAATGATTGACGATATCCTCAACTTCAGTGTCGGTCACAAACGGCGCATGCAAACGCGAAATGCGGCCTCCGCCAGCCATATAAAGCATATCACCCTGGCCCAGCAATTGTTCAGCCCCCATCTCACCCAAGATGGTCCGGCTATCGATTTTCGACGTCACTTGGAACGAGATGCGGGTGGGGAAGTTAGCTTTGATCGTACCGGTAATCACGTCAACCGAAGGCCGCTGTGTGGCCATCACCACGTGAATGCCCGCCGCACGCGCCATTTGCGCCAAACGCTGCACCGCCCCTTCAATATCTTTGCCTGCCACCATCATGAGATCGGCCATTTCGTCGATAATCACCACGATATAAGGCATGGGATTCAGATCCATCTCCTCCTGCTCCATGATCGGAGCCCCTGATTGTGGATCAAATCCGGTTTGTACCGTGCGTGTCAGTTTCTGGCCCTTTGCCACCATGGTGGCTAGTTTGGCATTATAGCCATCAACATTGCGCACACCAGTTTTTGACATTTTCTTGTAGCGCTCTTCCATCTCGCGCACCGCCCATTTGAGTGCGACCACCGCTTTGCGTGGATCTGTCACGACGGGTGCGAGAAGATGCGGGATGCCTTCATAAACCGAAAGCTCAAGCATCTTGGGATCGATCATGATCAGTTTGCATTTGTCCGGTGGCAGCCGATAAAGCAATGACAGGATCATCGTATTGATGCCCACTGATTTACCAGAGCCAGTGGTGCCCGCGATCAACAAATGCGGCATGCGTGCGAGATCAGCAAATATCGGTTCACCACCAATGTTTTTGCCCAAAGCCAAGGACAGCGTGGTGTTGTTCTTGATGAAGGATTCGGTTTGCATCAACTCACGCAGGTAAACGGTTTCGCGTTTGGGATTAGGAAGTTCGATACCAATCGCATTGCGTCCCGAAACCACCGCAACACGCGCCGAGATCGCACTCATCGAGCGCGCAATATCATCGGCCAAACTGATGACCCGTGATGATTTAATGCCGGGGGCAGGCTCCAACTCATAAAGTGTTACAACGGGGCCGGGGCGCACATTGATAATCTGCCCGCGCACGCCAAAATCTTCCAGCACGCCTTCTAGGCGGCGCGCATTTTCAGCAAGAAATTCCGGAGAGAATTCCGGCAAGCGACCAGCTTTTTTGGGTTCGCTCAAAAGCTCGAGCGGTGGCAGCTCAAAATGCGGCGTGGTCGATTTCACTTTGGGACGTACAGCAGCTTTGGCCATCACCGGCCGAGGAACAGGTTCCTCATCCAGCTCTTCGTCAAACATCTCAGATGTTGGCTCTTCGGAATCTGTTTCAAAGGGAGGCCCATCATGTTCGAATTCTGCTTCTTCGTTATCTGCAGAATCTTCGAAAGAAGGCTCAATGCGGGTCTTTGCTTTCTTGGTAAGATTGAGCGGTGCAAAACGGCTGATCACATCATCGCCCGGCGCCACACCAGCGCGAGCTCGAGCGCGGGGCGTTGCTGCAGGCCGCTTGGCAAAGAACTTGCCAATTGAACCCCACAACCCATTGGCTCTCTGTCCAATGAAAATTGACGGGGCTTTACGGGCAACTTTGCGCATCGGCTTAGCAGATTTCCATATTGGAAATTCGAATGATTCCATATTTAAGGCCCGAAGCCCGGTCCACCATGTGGCAAGCAAAGCCAAACCCACTACCATAACCTGAGCGATGAAACCCTTGATGCCGATGGTGAGAATGGACAAAAGT
>JANYGE010000155.1 GCA_025362535.1 Hyphomicrobiales bacterium | reverse complement strand
GTCATCAGGGTCCATGCGCAGCGTGATGTTTTTCAAGACTGGCGGATTATCACCATAGCCCACGGCGGCTTTATCCCAAGACACCAGTGGAGGGGCGAGAGCCTTTTCCGGATTCGGAAATATGAAGGGCGCCACCGCATTTTCGATCATGTCCGCAATTGGCTCAAGCTTGGCCAGAGCCTTCATGCGACTTTGCGCTTGACGGGCTTTGGAAGCCTTGGCTTTGAAGCGATCCACAAAGGCCTGCATATGAGCGCGTTGATCATCCTGCTTCTTTTTCATTTTTTGATTGAGCGCCTGCTTCTCGCGGCGCTGGCGTTCAAAATTATCGTAATTGCCTTGGTATAAAGTGAGCTTGAATTGATCGAGATGCAAAATTGCATCCACGGAAACATTCAGCAAATCACGGTCATGGCTGACCAACAAAATAGTGTGCGGATAATCGCGGATATAAGATTGCAGCCAAATGGTGCCTTCAAGATCGAGATAGTTTGTCGGCTCATCCAGCAGCAACACGTCGGGTGCTCCGAACAAAGCTGCAGCCAAAGCCACGCGCATGCGCCAACCGCCAGAAAGGGCGGAGCAGGGGCCATTCATCACAGCCTCGGTAAAACCAAGGCCAGCGAGAATAACCGCCGCCCGCGATTCGGCTGAATAAGCTTCAATATCGGCCAGGCGCACCTGAATTTCAGAAATACGGTTGGGGTCTTTGGCTGTTTCGGCTTCCGCCAAAAGTTCAGTCCGTTCAATGTCGCCCGCCATCACAACTTCAAGCAAAGTCTCTTTGCCGCCAGGCGCTTCCTGTGCCACCGTGCCAATGCGGGCGGTGCGTGGGATTGAAGCTGTGCCTGATTCTGGGATCAAATCCCCGAGGATCAACTTCAGCAAAGTCGATTTGCCCGTGCCATTGCGGCCCACCAGGCCCACCTTATGGCCGGTTGGCAGTGAAGCGGAGGCATCGTCAAGCAAAACCCGCCCGCCGATCCGAAAAGTCATATTTGCAATGTTCAACATGGGCGCTGCTTAGCGATAAGATTCCCAAACCGCAAACTGACTTTACGATTGACTCTTGTTATGTTGCATTGCACAAATCGTGATATGAACCAGCAATTGCCAGTCAGCATTGAAGACACCAGCTATATTGAGGAAGTAACCGCCATGCTGCGCCAGCAGCTGCGCCAGGTTATTGGCCTTCGCGAGCCGGATTTGCTGCCACTTCTCGATAAGCCCGAAGCCATTGCATCGATCCCGTCTCATTTGGTGGAACATGCCCTGCAAGCCATAGGCATCTGGCTACAACTGATGAATATCGCTGAAGAAAACGCCACAATCAGAAATCGCCGTATGCTCGAAAAACAAGCTGGCCCCGATGAAGTAGGGGGCTCGCTCAGCCAGGCTTTGGCGGAAGCGGCAAAAGCGGGGGTTACCGCTGAAACTGTAGAGCATGTGTTGAGCATTCTCGATATCGGCCCCACGCTCACGGCGCACCCGACCGAAGCCAAGCGCGTTACGGTTCTGGAAATTCACCGCCGCATCTTTTTGAAGCTGTTTGAACTTGATAACTCACGTTGGACCCAGCGCGAACGCGACGCTTTGCTGTTTCAGCTGCGCAATGAAATTGATCTTTTGTGGATGACCGGTGAAATCCGCATTGAAAAACCAACCGTCGAAAACGAAGTGGCTTGGGGCTTACATTTTTTCCGTGATGCCTTGTTTGATCGCACCACAGCCGTATGTGACGTGATGCAATCCGCCCTCATCCGCCATTATCCGGAACTCACGGCCCGCATTCACCCGCCCATCAAATTTTCATCGTGGATTGGCGGTGATCGCGATGGCAATCCCTTCGTCACGGTTGAAACAACGCGCGCCGCACTGCGCGAAAATTGTCTGGCTTCAGTGCGCCGCTTGGATTTGCGCCTGAAAGAATTGGTGGGTTACATCTCGGTCAGCTCATCTGAAATGCCGATACCCGAGCCCTTCAAGAATGAACTCACCCGCCAGCTTCAACTCTCCGGCGCTGGCGGTGATATTACGACCCGTAACCCGGCGGAGCCCTTCCGGCAATTCATCAGCGCATTGAGAATGCGCCTTGCCGAAATTGAGCGGCCCGGCAGAGCCAAACCCTTCGCCAATGTTGATGAGTTAATCAGTGCCTTACATTTTGTGGAAAGTAATCTTGCTGAAATCAATGCCGCAGGCCTTGCCACTTCGCTGGTGCGCCCGGTGCGCTGGGAAGCTGAAGTCTTTGGTTTCCGCACGGCCTGCCTTGATATTCGCCAAAACACCACAGTGATCAACCGTGTGCTGACTGAGGTCTGGGGCAAGATGAATCCAAGTCTTGATCCAGAGGCACAATCCGCTGCGCCGGAAATTCACTCCGCCGCGTGGAACACATGGATCACCACCGAACTTGAAAAGCCGATGGGTTTCGTTCCGCAATTTCGCGACATATCAGATGAAGCGCAGGAGCTTTTAGGCCTGCTGCATCTGATCCGCGAAACCTTGGACGGTCCAGACCCGAAAGCTATCGGCACATTTATTTTGTCGATGACACAGAATGCTGATGACGTGTTGGGGCTTTATCTGCTGGCAAAATATTGTGGCCTGTTCAGCGATCCATCCTCCCACGAAACCTGCCGCATTCGCGTGGTGCCGCTCTTCGAAACCATCGAAGATTTGCGCGCTGGTCCGGCCATTCTGGAAACGCTGCTGGCCAATTCCATCGTGCGCCAATCTGTGAGCGCCACGGGCGGCGTGCAAGAAATTATGTTGGGCTATTCTGACTCAAACAAGGATGGTGGCTTTTTCTGCGCCAGCTTTGAATTGTTTGAAGCGCAGCGCCGTTTGATCCGTGCCGGCCGCAAGGCTGGTGTTGAAATGTCATTCTTCCATGGGCGTGGTGGTTCGGTGAGCCGGGGCGGTGCACCCGCAGGCCGGGCAATTGCCGCCCAGCCCTCCGGCACTGTCGGCGGCCGCATGCGGGTCACCGAGCAGGGCGAAGTGGTGTCCTCAAAATTCGCCAATCGCGGCACAGCCTTGATCAATCTCGAAACGCTCACATCAGCCGTATTGCTGCACAGTTTAAAATCCAGTGCCGAGCCTGAGCAGCGTCTGAATCCTGAACATCAAAAAGCCGTTGAAGATATCGCCCAGCTTTCCTTTAAAGCCTATCAGAAGCTGGCCCATGATCCGGCCCTCATCAGCTATTTCCAAACTGCAAGCCCGGTTGAAGAATTGGCTTTGTTGAAAATTGGCTCGCGTCCGGCGCGCCGTTTTGGGGCCAAAGGCCTGTCTGATCTTCGCGCCATTCCGTGGGTTTTCGCGTGGAGTCAAAATCGCCACTTGCTCACCGGCTGGTATGGCCTCGGCTATGCCTTGGATGATTTCGTCTCGGCGCATGGCGGTGCCGGGCTCAAACTGCTCAAAGAAATGTTCTTGAAATCTCCAGGCTTCCGCTTGGCGATTGATGAAGTTGAAAAATCCTTATTCCTTGCTGATATGGATGTGGCCGAGAAATACGCAAGCCTCGTTCCCACCCGCAATGATGCCGAACGGCTCTATGCTTTGATCCGCCACGAACATAAGCGCACATCGAAAGTGATCCTAGAACTCTCCGGCGACAAAGTGCTTTGCGAACGTTTTCAAAGCTTCAGCCGTCGTTTCGACCGCGTGCGCCCCATGGTCGATCAAGCCAATGAATGGCAAGTGCAGCTGCTAAAACAAACCCGTGGCGACAAGCCAACCGATGCCATGAACATGAGCCTGTTGATGACGATGAAC
Organism: Hyphomicrobiales bacterium; assembly: GCA_025362535.1. GTDB lineage: Bacteria > Pseudomonadota > Alphaproteobacteria > Rhizobiales > Aestuariivirgaceae > Aestuariivirga. Next base: position 492 of record JANYGE010000155.1, on the reverse strand, counting down.
TGTATCGCGGCAGGCCTGGGCTGGACGGGTTAAAGAATCGCCCCTCGCCCCTTCAGGGGAGAGGGAACGTCGCGAAGCGACGCGGGTGAGGGGATGTGAAATGGTTGCCAAAGACTCACGCTTGCTTAAATTTGCCCAAGCCATGCGCCACGAACCAACCGAAGCTGAAAAGCGGCTTTGGAACTGCCTGCGCAACAGAACTCTCAACGGCTATAAATTCTCACGGCAAGTGCCGATTGGCAACTTCATCGCTGACTTTGTTTGTCGCGAAAGAAAACTGATTATTGAAGTTGATGGAGTTACTCACGGCGACGCGAGTGATGTTGCCTATGATGAAAGGCGAACTCAGTTCTTGGAGGGGCAGGGTTACACGGTTATTCGCGCCTTCAATCATGATGTTTATAAAAATCTGGACGGTGTTTTGCAAACAATTCTGGTGGCACTTGAGCGCAACCCCTCACCCCCCGCTGCGCGGGCCCCTCTCCCCTGAAG
>JANYGE010000154.1 GCA_025362535.1 Hyphomicrobiales bacterium | reverse complement strand
TTCATAAGGCTGGCTCTTGCGCAAATCCCATGCGGCACCAGAACCCCGCACCATCACGCCAGAGAAACCCCATTTGAAGCATTCTTCCAGCGAGACAACGCCAATATCCACATTGCGCTGTTTGAAAATGCGATTTTCAGTGATCAGCGTTTCAATGTCGTCCAACCTTTTGGGGTGCGTGTCGCAGAAATGGCCAATATCGTCGATCAGCTTCTGCGGAATATCCTGATGCACACCACCCGGCCTGATGTAAGCCGCATGCATACGGCTGCCGCTGGCGCGCTCATAAAACACCATCAGCTTTTCGCGTTCTTCAAAACCCCAAAGCGGCGGTGTTAAAGCACCAACATCCATGGCTTGCGTGGTAACGTTCAAGAGATGCGACAGCAATCGGCCAATTTCAGAGTAGAGAATGCGGATCAACTGGCTGCGCTTAGGCACTGTAATCCCAAGTAATTTTTCAACCGCCAGCGCGTAAGCGTGTTCCTGATTCATCGGTGCCACATAATCGAGGCGATCAAAATAGGGCACAGCTTGCAGATAGGTTTTTTGCTCGATCAGCTTTTCAGTGCCGCGATGCAGAAGGCCAATATGGGGATCGACGCGGGTGACGATTTCGCCATCCAGTTCCAATACAAGACGCAAAACGCCATGCGCCGCAGGATGCTGCGGACCGAAGTTGATGGAGAAATTTCTGACTGTGGCTTCAGACATGGGCGGCTCCCGAAGAAGCGAATAGTGAATAGCGAATAGCGAATAGGGGATTCATTTTTTGTCCTGAATCGCACGGATGAGCGAACGTAGCATTTTGCCGATTTCGTCGCACGAAGCTAGTGCGTCTTTGAGTTCCAGTTTGTTGCCGAGTTCTAAGCGACCCGCCAGAATGACGTGGGTTTCGGTTTCCTTGAGCGAGCCCTGTGAGATACGCAAATACTGAATGAAGGTTTGTGAGCTTTCGCGCCCATGACCTTCCGCGATATTGGCTGCCACAGACGCCGAAGAACGGCGCATTTGACTGGTGAGTCCGAACAAATCTTCTTTGGGAAATTTCTTGCTCAGCTTGTAACACAACACAGCCAAATCCATGGCCTGCTGCCAAACCAGCAAGTCCCTGTATGACTTTATGTCCACTCCCACTAATCATCTTTCCCTATTCGCTATTCGCTATTCGCTACTCACTATTCGCTTCTTATTTAGCCTTCTCATCACCGGGCAGAATATATTGGGACCCTTCCCAAGGTGACAGATAATCAAACTGACGCATTTCCTGAACGAGCTTCACTGGCTCATAGACAACACGTTTCGCTTCGTCGTCGTATCTGACCTCAACGTGACCCGTCACAGGGAAATCTTTGCGCAGTGGATGACCGCTGAAACCATAATCCGTGAGGATACGGCGCAAATCGGGGTGGCCAGAAAACAGGATGCCATAGAGATCAAAGGTTTCTCGCTCATACCAATTGGCGGCGGGAAATGAGGGAATGGCGGAAGGCACGGTGCCCTCCTCATCGGCTTCAACTTTCACGCGAACGCGTTGGTTCTTGTAAGGGCTGAGCAGATGGTAGACCACATCAAAACGCTTTTCGCGTTCAGGATAATCCGCTCCGCAAATATCAATGAAGCACACGAAGCGGCATTCTGGATCATCGCGCAGAAATGTCAGAACGGTGTTGATGTTGGCAGCTTCAGCATGCAGCGTGAGTTCGCCGAATGAGATTTCAGCAGTCGCTGCAATTTTGCCAGAGATATATGCGCCTAATTCAGTTGGTGTCATGATTTAGCGCTCAATCGTGCCAGTGCGGCGGATTTTCTTTTGCAGCATCAGAATGCCGTAAAGCAAAGCTTCTGCGGTGGGCGGGCAGCCTGGAATATAAATATCAACGGGAACAATCCGGTCACAGCCACGCACCACGGAATAGCTATAGTGATAATAGCCGCCGCCATTGGCGCAGGAACCCATGGAAATCACATAGCGGGGCTCAGGCATCTGGTCATAGACCTTGCGCAGTGCGGGAGCCATTTTATTGGTGAGTGTTCCCGCCACAATCATCACGTCGGATTGGCGGGGTGAGGCGCGCGGTGCAAAACCGAATCGTTCCACATCATACCGCGGCATTGATGTGTGCATCATTTCCACAGCACAGCAGGCCAAGCCAAATGTCATCCACATCAGGGAGCCGGTGCGGGCCCAGGTGATCAGATCATCGGTTGATGTAACCAGAAAACCTTTATCGGCCAGTTCCGCGTTAATATCGGTAAAATAGGCGCGCTGGTCTGGTGCTGGTGGTTGCTCGATCAATCCCATTCCAAAGCTCCTTTACGCCACTCATAGATAAAGCCCACAGTGAGCACGCCCAAAAACACCATCATTGACCAGAAGCCAAAAAGCCCAATCTTTCCGAGGCTAATCGCCCAAGGAAACAGGAAGGCCACTTCAAGATCGAAGATGATAAATAAAATTGAAACCAAATAAAACCGCACATCAAATTTCATGCGCGCATCATCAAAGGCATTGAAACCGCACTCATAAGCGGAAAGCTTTTCAGGATCGGGATTTTTATAAGCAATCAGAATCGGTGTCACCATGAGAAGCAGCGCAATGGCGGTGGCAATTCCCATAAAAATGACAATTGGTAGATAATTTAACAGCAGTGCTTGCATGTGCCCCGTACTCTTAATTCTGACGCGTGTTTAGTGCAGCGCACACATATTCGCAAGGCTTTCAGATGTCGCGGCATGAGGGAAAATACAAATGCAAAAGGCCGCTCGAAAGCGGCCTTTTTGAATAAAAGCAAATGGCGCGAAAGACGGGGCTCGAACCCGCGACCTCCGCCGTGACAGGGCGGCGCTCTAACCAACTGAGCTACTTCCGCAACTTGCTATGCGCGCTGGATAGATGAGGGGCCTTGCCCTGTCAAGCGTCTGTGCACAGCCCGTTTATTGGTTTATCAGGCGCCATGCGATTCTTTGATAACAGCTCAATTAACCGGGTCTATATGCACACCGCCTTGCAAAGCTTTGCTTTCAACTCAGGCGGGGCCTTTATCTATGTTTATTTGCTCAAGGCTGGCATTCCGGTTGCGTTGATCTTTGTCATATTGGCGGTGGTGATTTTAGCGCGGATCGTGATCCGCCAGTCTTTGGTGCCTTTGCTCAAACGCATTGGCCTGCGCAATGGTTTGATTTTAGGGTCGACCATTGATGCGTCGAGTTTTTTGTTTCTCGCTCATGTTGATGGTCTTGGAATGTGGTTGTTGGCCTATGTGGTCTTGGCCTCCTGCGGCACGGCTTTCTATTGGACCTGCTATCATGCCTGCATTACCAGACTGGGTGATCCAGAACATCGCGGCGCACAGGTGAGTGCGCGTGAAGCCATATTTGCCTTAACGGGAATTGTCGGGCCCCTTTTTGGGGGTCTTGCCTTAACGGTGCTGGGTCCGGTTTACGCTTTTGCCATCACCGCTATGATCAACGGCTTGGCCATCGTGCCGCTGCTGGGGGTGCCCTATTTGAAAATCCTGCCAGAAGCTGAACTTGCAGCCGCCACCAAATTTTTTGCGCGCGCCATTACGATTTCTGATGGCATTGTTGCAGCATCGACAAATTTCGGCTGGCGCATCGTGTTGTTTCAAACCTTGGGCGAAAGTTTCAATGCCTATGGCGGAACCATGGCGATTGCCAGCTTGGGCGGTGCCATTATGGGGCTGGGTGTGGGCCGCCTGATTGATCTTGGCCACCATAAGCGGTCGGTGCAGATCGGCATAACGGCCATGAGCTGCACCATATTGGCCCAAGCCTTCGGGCATGCGACTGTGTGGAGTGCACTCGCCGCCACCATGGTGGGCGCTGTTGCCGGGCCACTTTATATCTCATCAATCATGGCCCCCTATTACAATATGGGCAAATCTTCAGCCTGCTCGATCCGCTATAATGTCGTCGGAGAAAATGGCTTTGACACTGGCGCTGGTTTCAGCTGCTTGGCGGCAGCGGCGCTGGTGTGGGCCGGATTTGGTTCATTCTGGTTGTTGATTTTGGGGCTGGTCGGCTGTTTCAGCTGCTATCTGGTTCTGCAGCGCAAAACTGAGATCCCACAGGAGGCGGTGGTTTAATAAGGCGTCCCATCTTTCTTGGTGTAAGTCTGTTTGCCATTGATCACGCTCACCATCATATCAATGTCGCTATAGGTCGCCACTTCATTGCTGGTGCGCGTGCCCACCTCCAGGTAAAGCGCTGGCTTGTCAGTCAGGTTTTTCAGGCAATGGCCATTGCCAGTATTGGCTTTGAAACCAGCGCACATCCCGGGGGCCAAGAGGTGGTCTCCGTCATCATCGCTGAGCGTGATGTTGCCCTCGACAATATAGACAAACTCATCTTCATTTTTATGCCAATGACGCTGCGACGACCACGCACCGGGGGCAAGTGTGACCAGATTCACGCCAAACTGAGTCAACCCAAACACATCGCCCAAAATCGCTTTGCTGCGATTCATGCAAGGCTCATTATAAGGGGAAGGGTAACGCGAGCCTTCGCGCTTGGGGGCTTCAATTGCCTTGATGGCTGTTGGCGTTTTCATGTCTGGCCTCAATCTGATTCACGGCATCCACCACAGCATCAAATGTCAAAAGTGTCGAGGCATGGCGCGCTTTATAATCGCGCACCGGAAGCAAGGCTTCAAGCTCAGACCATTTGCCCTGCGGTGGATCGCCGTTTTCCTTAAGCATCTTGTGCATGGTTTCACGCAATGCACGCAATTCATCCGGGGTTGAGCCAATCACATGGCTTCCCATAATCGAAGATGAAGCTTGGCCAAGCGCACAGGCTTTCACATCTTGGCCAAAGTCTGAAACCACACCATCTTTCATCGCCAGATCAACAATTACTTTAGAGCCACATAGCTTGGAATAGCCAATAGCGGTCGCATCGGGATGCGCGAGGCGTTGCAGGTGAGGTATATTGGCCGCAAACTCCAATATCTTACGGTTGTATATTTCGTTGATCATATCCATATTCCGAAGCGTTCAGAATTTGCTTAACACAGACTACTCGTGATATGGGGTGGCCACTTAAGTTTGTGAAGATAGAAAAATCTGATCCGAGATGAGACATTAAGCGTAAACTCAATTCCGATCAACGTGCTGCCAAGGAAAGTGTTAAGCCATGGATGCCAAAGTTCTCCAGAGAGTTCCCGCAAGCCCAGTGCAAAAGCCAACAAGGGAAGAGGCCGAAGCGGCTGTTCGCACCCTGCTGGCTTGGGCTGGCGATGATCCAACACGCGAGGGCTTGCTTGATACGCCACGCCGTGTCACCAAAGCATTCAGCGAATATTTTGCCGGCTATGCGCAAGACCCCGCCGATATTCTGGATCGCACCTTTGCTGAAATCGGCGGCTATGAAGATATGGTGATGCTGCGCGATATTCAGTTTTCATCGCATTGCGAACATCACATGGCGCCATTTTATGGCCGGGTGCATATCGCTTATTTGCCCAAGGGTGCCGTGGTTGGCATTTCCAAACTGGCCCGCATTGTTGACGCCTATGCCAAGCGTTTGCAAATTCAGGAAGCCATGACAGCGCAAATTGCCAAGGCTATTGATGATCATCTCGATCCGCGCGGTGTGGCTGTGATGGTTGAAGCTGCGCACACCTGCATGTCGATGCGCGGCGTGCAGAAGAGCGATGTGGCCACGATCACCACGCAGTTTATCGGTGAGTTCAAAACCAATCCGGTGATGCAAGCACGATTCATTGATATGGTTCGCACCCCAAGGAATAGCTATTCGTTATGACGCAGGCCGATGAGACCCTTGATCTTCAATTGAAGTTTGATGCGCAAGGTCTCATCGCTGCCATTGTGTGTGATGTAGCGGATAATGCGGTTTTGATGTTCGCTTATATGAACCGCGAAGCTTTTGATAAAACCATCGCAACAGGCATTGTGCATTTCTGGAGCAGGTCACGTGGGCAGCTCTGGAAAAAAGGTGAGACTTCAGGCGAGACTTTCGCCGTGAAGGAGCTGCGGGTGGATTGCGATCAGGATGCCCTGCTGGTGCTGGTGGAGCCGCAAGGCAAAGGCAACGCCTGCCACACGGGACGCCGCAGTTGCTTCTACCGTAGTGTTGACGGAGATGGGTTGAGGTTCATTGCGGGCTCTCACCCTGCACTCGCAATATAAGCCTTCATATCATTGGCTTCGCGCTCAATGGCTTCGATCCGGTATTTCACCACGTCACCAATTGAAATCATGCCGATCAATTTTTTATCTTTAACCACCGGCAAATGGCGGATGCGGTTTTCGGTCATCAAAGCCATGAGTTCGATTTCACTATCCGATTCTGAGCAAGTTTTAACTTTGCTGGTCATCACTTGCGCAACAGTAAGATCCAATCCCCCTGCCCCATCTTTAGCGATGCAGCGCACCACATCGCGCTCCGAGACAATGCCTTCGATGCTGCCTTGAGCATTGACGATGACAATTGCACCAATGCGCTTTTCAGCCAGGGTCTGTGCAATGCTGCGCACTTTGTCAGTTGATTTTGCGGTGATCGTGCCGCTGCCTTTGGCGCGGAGAATGTGGGAAACAGACATAGTGGCCTCCATCATTGGAAGCTGAGGCTATCACGCTTTAAGTTTTCTGTCCAAGAGATAGAACATGATGAAGCCCATGATGAAACCACCAAGATGCGCCTCCCAAGCGATCACACGTTCTTCCAAAAATGCCGTGCCAGTAAAATATTGCGAGGTGGCGGTGACAGTGGTGAGGCCCAACCACATCACGGTAAAACCTGCTGCGGTTTTATTGGTGATGATGCCCAAGGGCGTGAGGGGCTGCACCAATGCCATATGCTCAGGCGATGTCATGCCCCAATGGCCGCCACGCGCATAGATAATGGGAATGGCCGCGGCCATCACACCTGATACGCCCGCCGAGATACCCACCAACACCAGAAACTCACCCCAATGCACAATCAGGCTGGCCACCGCTCCAGCGATGATCGAAGCCGCGAGCAGCAGCAAAAATCGCAGATTGCCCAAACGTAAAACCACGGGCTTGGAGAAGATCACCAACCACAGGCTGTTAAAACCAAGATGCGTCCAATCAGCATGCAGCAGGCCATAGGTGAGCATGCTCCAATAGGCTGAACCGGGCACTTGGTTAATTGGCAGCAGCCCAAACCTTGCCGGGTTAAACGCCAACACCGCTTGTGACCAAATCTGGAATTGCTCACCACCGAGTAGAATAATCACATGAATTGCAATCAAACCCGCAATAATCGCAACAATAATAGGCGGCAGATTGAACAAAGGCTGGGCAATCTTTTCAGAATTTTGCTCGCCTGCGTTGGGTGATGGGTGATTCGTCATAGGCCCTCCGGTTGGCACAGCTCCTGCATTTCATACACCAGACGTTCCCTTATGGGACAGAGTTTTTCAGGCCTGCCTGCAGGGAGATATAGAGATGGGTAACCTTGATTTGCCGCACCCGATCCAAACCCAGAACCAGATCCTACATCCGGGCAGCCGCCTCTTGTTCCGCTATTGGGAAGGCCTCCGCGCGGAGCGGCCCTGCCCGCGCAAAGATGAGATTGAGCTGCGAACGATTGTGGATGTGGTGCCAAATCTGGCCATCATAGAACGCCCCAGCGCCAGTCATGGCTGGCAGTTCCGTCTGGCTGGCACCAAGATTTACAACCTGTTCAGCAGAGAAATGACCCATGGCGATGCCTTGCAAGGCTGGGATAGTTTTGAGCGCAGTGTGGTGAACAATTGCCTCGACATTAGCCAAACCCGCTTGCAACCCAGCTTGATCCGGATGCGTTTCATTTCGAAGCAGAATGTGGTGGTTGCCGCCGAAATGATTGGCCTGCCTATTGAAAATAAAGCCGGTGATCAAATTCAGATTCTAGCCGGATTATTCCCGTTCCATGACGCGCGCTCTGGCGATACCAGCGGCTTCCTGCGGCGCGAACTGGTCTCAGCCCGCATGATTTGGACCGAGCACGACGCAGGCGACATGCTGCTCGAAACCATAGGCCGCAAAGCCCCAGTGCATCTGCAGGTGATCCAAGGCGGGTTAAGCTAAGGCAAGGGTTACATCAATTAGCCTTGACTAATGCATTAGCATAAGCTAATTCATTGCCATGATCCAAACTCCCTCCATTGATACTGTAATGCGCACATTGGCCGACCCCACGCGAAGGGCGGTGTTCGAGCGGGTGTTCCACTCCAGCGAAATATCAGTCGCCGATCTCACCCGCGGCAGCGGTGTAACCCAAGGGGCCATTTCACAACATCTTAAAACCTTAAAGCAAGCCGGGCTGGTGATTGAGCGCCCAGAAGGCCGCAATGTCTATTATCGCGCGCAACCCGAGGGGCTCGAACCC